>CAUJFM010000092.1 GCA_963169595.1 Bacteroidota bacterium
TCGCGGAAGGCCTCGCTGGGGTCGTCGATCAGGACACGGAATCGATAGATGCGCATGGCTTAAGCGGCGCAGGCGGACAAGTCCGGGTCAAGCCGATGTTGTCCCTGCGTGACCGCGAAGCTAATCCGGTTGGACGGATCAACCCGGGAACGCCATTCCCTGTGCCAGCCGTACCGATGCCTGAACGGGTCTGTAGGCGGTTGTGCGATCGGCTCGCGGGCCGCATCGTGCTGGTACAACAACCCTGTCCCATGCGTATTCCGAAGTCCATCCCGATCTGGTGTCTGTTCCTGCTCGCATCATTCTCCCGAGCTGCGGAGGTGCCTGTCAAGTCCACTGTTTCGGCGGTCACGGTGTTCCGTTCCGGTGCGGAGGTGTCCCGGTCCGCCTCCGTGGAACTTCCCAAGGGGACCAGCACCCTCGTGTTCGCCGCTTTAAGCGAGGAAGTGGATCCGGCCACCGTGCAGGTGAGCGGGACGGGGTCCTTCACGATACTGGGTGTGCAGCATCGGCTGGACCAGGAGGAGAAGCCGGAGGACCAGGCTGAGGTCACTGCGATAAAGGCCCGGATCAAGGCCGTGGAGGCGGAGATCACCCGCGAGAATGGCCTGCTGGCGGTGCTGGAGAAGGAGGACGCCCGCCTGGAGAAGAACACCAACATCGCCGGCGATCAAGGGCTGGGGCTGGAGCAATTGCGCAGCGTGAACGACTACCTCCAGCAGCGGCAGGAGGCGATCGCCTTGAAGCGTATCGAACGGCAGGCCCGACTGGCCCAGTTGAACGAGCAGCTGGCGGAACTGAAGTTGGACCTGGTGAAACGGGAGGGGCGGAAGCCTCGTCCCACGAGCCGTGTGCTGGTGGAGGTGAGCGCGGCCACCACCGTTCAGGCCACGGTGACGCTCACCTACCAGGTGCGAAGCGCCGGCTGGTCGCCCACGTACGACATCCGGGTCACGGACATCACCAAGCCACTGCGCCTCAGCTACAAGGCCATGGTGTACCAGAGCACCCAGGAGGATTGGTCCAAGGTGAAGCTCACCTTGAGCAGCGGCGAGCCCGACAAGGGCGCCCTGATGCCCGTGCTCTATCCCTGGCGCCTCGACTTCGGGCAGCCACCGCCGGCGCCGACCTCCGCCATGCCGTTCAACGCCAGTATCCGTGATGTGCGTGGTATCGTGCGCGACGCGGCTACCGGCGAGGTCCTTCCTTTTGTGACCGTCGCTCTACAGGATGCAAGCGGCAACACCATCAACGGCACCACCACCAGCATGGATGGTTACTATGCGATTGCCATTCCCCCAGAAGGCCGCCAGCTGCGGTTCACCTATGTAGGGTACACTGCGCAGACCGTGGCCATCAGCAGTGGCACACAGAACATCGCCTTGGCGGCCAATATGGTCGAGCTTCAGGAGGTCGTTGTCCAGCAACGCGGGGCTCGGTCAGAGGTCAGACAACTGAGCGCGATGAGCGTTACCCACGTTCCATCACGGCGCATACACCGTCGCGACATGGAGTCCATCGGCGGCGTTCCCGCGAACTACGGGGATGTGAGCGGAGGCGTGATCAACGCCACCACGGCAGTAGGGCAGCAGGCCGTGTACCGCGCCACCACCTTCGCCTTTCCGATCGCGGTGCCTTACAGCATCCCTTCCGATGGACAGAACCACCTCGTGGCGATCTCCGAGAAGGAACTGGCCGGGAGCTACCGGTACTACTGCACCCCGAAACTGGATCCCGATGCCTTCCTCTTCGCGCAGGCTACGGGTTGGGAGGACCTTCATCTGCTCCCCGGCAGTGCGCACATCTACTTCGAAGGCACCTACGTGGGGGAGAGCCTGCTCGACCTCACGGGCGTGGGCGATACGCTGGACATCAGCCTGGGGCGCGACAAGGGCGTCAGCGTGCAGCGGGTGAAGCGCAAGGACCTGAGCACGCGCCAGGTGCTCGGGAGCCGGCGGGTGGAGAGCGTGGGCTGGACGATCACCGTCCGCAACAACAAGGACCAGCCCATCGCCCTCACGATCACCGATCATTATCCGGTGCCCGTTCGCAACGAGATCGAGGTGCGCCTGGATGAGGCCGGCGGCGCCATCGTGGATACAGAAAAGGGCTTCCTCACCTGGCGGATGGACCTGCAGCCCCGTGCCGATCGCAGCCTGCCGTTCGGCTACAGCGTCAAGGTGCCCAAGGAACGACAGGTGGTGCTGGAGTGATCGATCACCGGGCCACGCTCACAGGTACGAGCGGCTGTCCCGGGAGCCTCAGCCAGTAGCTGCCTGCGGGAAGACCGCTCACCTGGAAGCGTAGGGGGCTTTGTGCGGGCATGGCCCCACGCAGCACCTCACGCCCCGTCACATCCATCAACTTCCACTTCCCATCATTCAAGGACATCGGGATATCCACCGTCACCTCCTCGCTGGCTGGCATCGGATACACCCGTGGTGAGCGGTGGCCGGCATGGTCCTCCACACCGGTGATGATGAAGGGTTCCGAAGGCACCGAGCAATCCACGGCATAGGTGGCCTCGACGGTGTAGGTCCCGGGAGCGGTGGGGGTGATGCAGGCTGAGGAGCCGGGAAGGGCTTCCCCGTTCAGGAACCACTGGTGGTCTACACCGGCGGGTACCGCGCACAACTGGTCATCGTTCTGCTCGATGACCGGCTGGGTGGGCTCCATGAACTCCAACGAGACCTCCACACCAAGGGACATGATGAACTCGGGACAGACCGAAGGCGCACCCGATCCACTGTAATTGCCGCTCGACGTGACCTCCAGGATGCTTGCGGTCTCACCCGGGATGACCACACCGTTGTTGGTCCAAGTGATGTTGTTCGTCATGCTGAACACCAGGAGCACGGTATCACCCAGGCAATGGTGGGCCACGCCATTGCCATCGACGAAGAGCGGTTCATCCCCGGAATGGATCACGTAGGGCGGTAGGAAGGCCCAACCATCCACCAGCACACCGGGAGACATCTCGGTGCATCCGTTAAGCGTGGCCTCCACCGTGAAGGTGTAGCCCGCATCGTTGAACTGGTCCACAGCCAAGGTCTGGCCTGTGGCGTTGGGGATCAACTCACCTTCCTTGTACCATTGATAGGCATCATAGGCCTGCGTGGTGAGCACGGCCTGCTCGTTGGGGCAGAGGATCAGGTCCGTAGGGGAGATGGTGGGATCGAACGGACATTGGGCCGAGGCGTGCAGGCCGATGCCGACCAGAAGTGGCGTGATGGCACGGAGGGAGTTCATGATCCTTAGGGTAAGCTGTTACGTTGCTGTGACGCCCATGGCGCGCCTGAAGTTACTACCCAGTGACGAGTGGGGGATCCGTTCATGGATGGTGACACGGGCGGTGATGAAGATCCATGAACGGCGAGCCAGGAGCGCTTCCCTGCGTCGACCTTCGCCATATGCGCAACATGCAGACCCTCTTGTTCATTGGCAGCATCATACTGACCAGCCTTCCAAGCCACGCCCAGCTCCTGGAACGGAAAGGAGCGCTCGGCGCCCGCTTGGAACCCGTATCCGAAGGCCAGGGTGTGCGAGTGGTGGAAGTACTACCCGGGGGCACTGCCGCGCAAGTGGGGCTGCAGGCCAAGGATGTGCTCATACAGGTGAACGAACGACCGGTGAGCACCGTACCTGAACTGGTGAAGGACATCGGCACCTGGCGGGCCGGGCAACCGGTCCATCTGAAGGTCATACGGAACGACCGCCCGCGCACCCTGAAAGGCCGTGTAGTGGGACGACCGATGGAGACCTCGGACCAGGGCAGCGTCATCTATGGGGAAGTGCCCTTTGACGGTGGAGCGCTACGGAGCATCCTGGTGCTACCTAAGGGAGTGGAACGGCCGCCCGTGATCCTCTGGGTGCCCGGCGTGGGCTGTTACTCCCAGGACTTCGGTAGTTCCCCGCGTTCGCCCTACAAGCAATGGGTGGAAGGCATCGTGGCCCAGGGGATCGCCGTGTTCCGGGTGGAGAAGCCGGGCATGGGCGACAGCCGCAACACCACACCCTGTGCAGGCATGGACCTGGACCACGAGGTCGCCGCCTACCAGGCCGCATTGCTCCACCTGCGACAGCTCCCCCAGATCGATCCCGAGCGCATCTATCTCTACGGCCATTCCATGGGTGTGCTCACGGCACCGTTGGTGGCTGAGGCGGCACCCGTGGCAGGCCTCATGGCGTGGGGTGGCGTGGCCACCAGTTGGTTCGAGTATGAAGTGCGTCTACTACGTGACCAGCAAGCGCTGGAGGGGAAGGACCTGGTGGCCATCGAGGCCGATGTGCGCCGGAAGCTGCCCGTGCTCACTGCCTTCTACCTGGACCAACGGACCCCGGAGGAGCTGGGCCGGGAACCGGGGCTCACCGCCGCCTTGTCCGAGTACACGGATGGCACGCTCTGGCATGGCTTGATGCACTATAGCTTCTTCCACGACCTGGGCCGGCTGGACATCCTGGCCAATTACCGCAAGCTGTCATGCCCCGTGCTCACCTTGGCCGGTGAGTTCGATCTGCATGCCATCGACACTCAATGGGCAGTCACCATCGCCGATGCGGTGAACGCTGTGCGTCCCGGAGCAGCGGAAAGTCAGGTGGTCCGGTCCACCACGCACCACTACCACACCGTGCCCTCCATGGCCGACTATGTGGCCATGCAGGCGGATGGCCGCATGGATGACGCCTACATGGCCGAGCACTTCAATAGCGAGGTGCCCAAGCTGGTGGCCGCCTGGGTGCGGAGGCATTGAGCCGGGCCACGCCGGATCGGTGAGAGGGACCATGGGCTCGATCCGGCAACCGGCCGGTAGAGAACTTCCTACGTTCGTGTCCCATGAATCACGCGATCCGGAACCTCATCCTCCCAGCGCTTCTTCCCGTGCTCGGTACAGGAGCTGGTCTCATCCCTGCCGATGGTCTGGCCCAGGGCTACCGCACCGAGCTGATCTCGCACACCACACTGGACCTCGTGGTGACCGATCTGGACGAGGATGGCGACCTCGATCTGGTGACCGGCGGGTTGCGGAACGTGGTGTGGTACGAGAACGAAGGGAACGCGCTGTTCACCAAGCACACCATCAGCCACGATGCCCAGGAGGCGCAGCAGGTGCTGGTGCTCGACCTGGACCAGGACGGCCACAAGGACCTGGTGGTGGCCGATATGGCCGCCAACCGCATCCTCTACTACCGCAACAACGGCGACCTCACCTTCGATCGCACCTTCCTCTACATCGGCACTGGCGGCGTGAGCGGCATTGGCGTATCCGACATGGATGGCGATGGCGACCTGGACATCGCCTGCGCCGCCTTCACCACCAACAAGGTCTACTGGCTGCGCAATGAGGGCGGCTTCGCCTTCACCCCGATCGACATTGCCACGGGTATGACCGGTGCAGCTCGCATCCTGCTCCACGATGTTGATCACGATGGCGATACGGATGTGATCGCCGCCATGCAGACCGCCGGTACCATCCGCCTCTTCCGGAACGATGGCGCAGGAGCCTTCACCAACGAGCTGCTGCTCACCACCAGCACACCGCGCAGCATCAAGCTGGCCGATGTGGACCAGGACGGCCGGCAGGATGTGCTGTACGCCGGAACGGGCGGCGCCGGCTACCTGCGCAGCACGGGCACGGCGTTCACCCAGCAGCAGATATACAGCTACAACGGCGTTCGGGGCCTCGGTGTGGCCGACCTCACGGGCGATGGGTACAACGATCTGATCGTGGCCGACTATGCCGAGGACCGCATCACCTGGAGCGCCCAGAACCCCGTCACCGGCGCCTTCACGGGCATGGGCGGCGGAACGCTCGACACCTGGTTGAACTACGCCTCCATCGTGCACGGCGCCGACTTCGATGGTGACGGCGTGAACGATGTGCTGGCGGCATCGAGCTTCGACATCCGCATTTACCTGCATCCCGGCAACCCGCCCGACCAGCGCCTACTGGTGAACCGGTATCTCGGGGATGCGCGCGGCATCGACCACGGCGACCTGGACGGCGACGGTGATGTGGACATGATGGCCCTGGGCCAGCTCTACATCAACTGGTACGAGAATGACGGCGACGGCCACATGATCCCGCGGATCGCCAGCGAGGGCATCGGACGCATCACCATCAACGGCGGCGTGGACCTGAAGCTGGTGGACCTGGACGGCGATGGGGACCTGGATGCCGTGCTCACCGAAAGCCTCGGCAACCGGGTGACCTGGCTCGACAACAACGGGAACGGGACCTTCACCAAGCGCCTCGTGACCGGCCACCAAGCTGCCTACTCGTGCGATCCGGTCGATTTCGACAATGACGGCGACATCGATGTGGTGGTGACGAGCGTGATGGGCGATGACAATGTGTACTGGTACGAGAATAACGGCACCCAGAGCTTCACGCAGCGGCCCATCCTGTTGAGCTATGCCGATCCCTTCGAGGCGCGGGCCCTGGACTATGACAACGATGGCGACATGGACGTGGTGGTGGCCTGCCATTCCAACCTGGCCCAGAACGGCAAGGTGGTGCTGTGCCGCAACAACGGCAGTAACACCTTTACGGTGCAGGAGCTGGATGGCGCCGCGCCCATGGCTACTTCGGTATTCTGGGTGGACCTTGACCAGGATGGTCATATGGATGTGCTGTCCACCACCGGCGGCGACGACCGCGTGAACTGGTACCGCAGCAACGGGGCGTCCATCCCCTCGTTCACCAAATCCGTGATCCAGTACGGCATGGGCTACGCCACCTATGTGGTGGCCGAGGACCTGGACGGTGACGGCGATGTGGACGTGGTGGTCTCGTGCCTCGACGACCGCAACGTGAACTGGCTGGAGAACAATGGCTCCGAGGTCTTCACCCGTCATCTGCTCGCGCGCAACGTGTTCAATAGCCAGTTCGTGGGTGCGGGCGACATCACCGGGGATGGCGTACCGGAGATCTACGCCACCGACATGGAGGCCGAGGCCGTGCACCTCTACCACCGCACAGGCATCAACTATGAAGTGGTGGTAGGACCGGAGCCGCAGCCCTGCCACGACCTCTTCATCAGTGAGATGGTGCACTACCCCGGCGACATCGCCCGGGCCATCGAGATCTATAATCCGCGTTCGGTGCCGGTGGACCTGACCGGTTACGCGCTGCGCTTCTACCCGAACGGCCAGCATACCTACGATGCGACCCTGCTCAGCGGGGTGATCCAGCCGGGGGATGTGCGCGTGTATGTGGCACCGAACTACGCCACCAATATCAACACCTACGCCGACCAGATCACCGACCTGTGGTTCGATGGGCAGGAGACCATCGTGCTGGTGAACGGCGACACACCCATCGACATCATCGGCCGGGTGGGCGACTATTTCGAGGACGACAACTACTGGTTCAATAACGGAGTGGGCACGTTCTACACCGTGTTGGTACGCAAGCCCACTATCGATCGCGGGGATGTGGACGGTACGGACCCCTTCCTGCCCGATGTGGAGTGGATCGCGTACCCGGTGAACGACTACAGCCACCTGGGCAGCCACACGGCTCCCTGCGCGGCGGTCTGCACGCCCACGATCGGTCTTTCCGCGCCCGCGGGTCCTTACTGTGCGGGAGATGACATCACCATCACGGCGAGCGTCACGAACGCAGGCACGGCTCCTGCCTACCAGTGGACCGTGAACGATATCCCTGTCGGGGGCAGCGGTCCCAGCTACACCATCAACGGGCTCACGGGGAGTGCCTTGGTGCGCTGCACGCTGGAAGGCGATGCCACCTGTGCCACGGCCTCCAGTGTGCCGAGCGCACCGTTGCTCCTTCAGGTGGCCGAAGTGCCGGCCCCGGTGGCCAGCATCACCGGCAACCTGGTAACAGCCAGCCCGGTACCGGGTGCCACGTATCAATGGTACCTCAATGGCGATGTCCTACCCGGCGGCGGAGCGGCCAGCGTGACGGTATCCGTACCTGGGGATTACACCGTGGTGGCCACCGTCAACGGCTGTGCATCGGAGGTGTCCAACACGGTCACCTTCGACATCAACACAGGCCTTTGGATGGGCGAGGTGCCTGCCTTCAGCATGGCACCGAACCCCACGGACGGCCCGCTTACCATCCGCACCGAAATGGCCATTGATCTGGTGGAGGTGTGGAATGCGGTGGGGCAGAAGGTCATGGAGCAGCACAGTCCGGTGCTCGATCTATCACCGCTGACTCCAGGAGTGTACCAAGTGGTCGTGCTGTTCAAAGGGCAGCGCTGGCAGGCACGCATCGTGCGGCGTTGAGGTTACAGCATCCCGCACGTGAAGGCCTGCTCCCGTAATGGGGGCAGGCCCTTCGCTTTGTACAAGATCAACGGGCGCCGGCCTTGCGCAGCGCTTCACCCACGCCCAAGTGGAACAACCGCAGGTCAGTGCGCTCCAGTTCCATGAACGTGGCACCATTCGCCCCCCATTTGTTGGCCAAGGGAATGAACACGGATGGGTGCTGCTCATGCAGTGTGGCCTGTTGCTCCCGATCAAGCATCAGCACGGCACGTTGATCATTGAGCCGCAGGGTGAGGAAGATGTTGGTGGGACGGCCTTTGGCGTTCGTGGCCCGGTAGGCGGGCCGGCCGAAATGATCGTGCTCCGTGATGCCGGGCATGGCAAGCAGGAGGTCACGGGCGGTCGCTGCATCCATGGTGGTAAAGGTCAGGAACCAGGTCGGATGGCGATCAGCATGACCGGACCTTCCGTCACCTCCTGTAGACAAGCATCAGGTCCGTCACGGCCGTGCCATGGGGTGATGTGTAGCTGGTCCTCTCCGTCACCTCAGGCACCAGACCCGCAGCGCACAATATCGCGTCCAGATCCCGGGCGCGGTGGTAGTTCATCATGATACGTTGTTCCTCCGAAGGGCCTTCCCAACCGCTTTTGGACGGATCATCCTCCATGGTGCTCAGGTACAGGGCCCCGCCGGGCAGCAGGATCGAGGCTGCGTCGCGGATGAACCTGGCCGCAGCCTGTTGGTCCAAATAGGGTAGGCCGAACGCACAGACGATCCCGTGGAAGGCGGGCTCCATCCTCCCGACCTCCCGCATGTCCATGAGCTTGTGCTCCACTTCGGGCACGCTACGCCGGGCCACCTCCAGCATTTCGGGTGCGAGGTCCGTGGCCCATATCCTGAGGTCCGGGCGCTGGTCGATGAGGTAGCGGGTCACGTTCCCCGGTCCACAGGCCAGTTCCAGCACGTGTGCGCCCTTGGGCATCAGAGCCAGGAAGCGGTCCAATGAAGCCTTGTAGCGCCCCACATCGGCGTACTTCAGCGCATAGGCTTCGGCATGCTCACCGAAGATGCGGACGGCCCGCAGCGCAGGGTCCATGCACGCGAACGATCCAGCAGCGATCAGCGCCGCATCAAGGCGATGCCGCTGATCTCCAGGTTCACCCCACGCGGCAGTGCGCTCACGGCCACCGTTTCACGCGCGGGAGGATCACCCTTGAAGCACGCCTGATAGACCGAGCTCACCGTGGCGTAATACTCCAGGCTGGTGAGGTAGATGGTGCATTTCACCAGATCATCATAGGTGAGCCCCGCTTTTTCCAGGACCTCCCCGATGTTCTGCATCACCTGCTGAGCTTCCTGCTCGATGGTGTCGTTCATGATCATGCGGGTGCCCTTCACCGTGGCGATCTGCCCGCTGATGAACAGGAAACCGTTGGCCTCCACAGCGGCCGTGAAGGGGGAGTAGCCTTCCAGCTTCTCGTCGAGATGGATGGAACGTTTCATCGGTTGTTCGGTGCGGTATGATGACCGCGATGCTGCGAAGATGCGAAGGAACCGGTATGGTCCGACGATCCACGGCCACACCTCATGCCCCTCGCCGCGATAGGCGCCAACCCAGCCAGGCCATGGGCAGGTAGGCCACCACCAGATCGGCCGCAATGAACCAGGTCGGTGCGGGGATCAGGAACGCGGCCGCGACCCCACCGAGCAGATGCAACCCACCTACGATGAGGGCCATCGACCGGCTGTGGTGGGCTGCGAGGAGGGCCGCGATCAGGCCGCCGATCAGGGAGGGCAGGGCATGCGCCACGAACGGGGAGAGGTAGTGGACCGGCTGAAGCAGGTGATAAGTATCCGCGTTGGTGGGGTCAAAGCCCTCGGGGGTGGCGATCACGTTCATCATCTGGCCCAGCAGCAGGCCGTTCAAGAACAGGCAGACCGATGCGCCGATGAGCACGGCGAGGATATTGCGCAGGATGGGGTTCATGATGGGAGATGTTAAGGGGTCGGTCTGCTCGTTCAACGCCCGCCGATCCAGACGATGCCATCGTCCTCCAACCGGACCAGTCGTTCGCGGTACAAGGTGCCCACCGCCTTCTTGAAGGCCTTTTTGCTGATGCCGAACTCCGCGTAGATCGCCTCCGTGGAGCTCTTGTCTGTGAAGGGCAGGAAGCCCCGTCCCGACCGCAGGCGTTTGATCAGCAGTTCCACGTTGGCGTCGTTGTACTGACGGAACCCGATGGGCTGCAGGGTGATGTCCAGCTTGTGGTCCTCGCGGATATGCCGCACATAGCCCTTCAACCGGTCCCCGACGGAAACGGGCTTGAACACATCACTGGCATGCACCAGGCCGCGATGCCGTCCGTTCACCACCACGTCCAGCCCCAGATCACTTCGATCGAACACGATCAGGTCCACCTTTTCCTGCTCCTCCACCCGCAGGTCGCGGTTGTCCAGGAAATCCTCCACACGCGTGCTGGCATAGAGCCCATGCTCGCGGTCATGCGCCACGCGCACCAGGGCCCAGCGCCCCTCCTGCAACGGCCGCTCCTGCTCACTGGCAGGGACGAACAGGTCCGGCTTCAGGCCCCAATCCAGGTAGGCCCCTTCACACCCCGCATGCAGCACGCGGAACATGGCGAACTGCCCCACTGTGGCCTTGGGGACCCTGGTGGTGGCCACCAGTCTGCCCTGGTCATCGCGCAGCACGAAGACCCGGACCGACTTGTCATCGCGCACGCCGGTGGGCAGCTTGGCTTCGGGATAGAGCGCCTCATTGCCCTCGCCGTCGGCCAATACCCAGCCTTCGGTGGTGTGTCGGCGAACGAAGAGGTCCTGAACGTGGCCTGGGCGGATCATGCGACCAAGGTAGGCGCTACCAGGTGCCGGCGTAGTCCAGCGGCACGGTGGTGTTCGCCTTCAGGTAAGCGTAGCGCAGGTTGATCAGCTGGCGGATGTGGTGCAGGTCATGCGCCACCCAATTGGTGAGCAGCAGTTCGCAGCTCACCGGCCCCACCTTGGGGTGTACATACGCGTTGGTCCACGGTGCATGCTCCAGGCCGCGCAGCCATTCCACCGAGCGTGTTCGCTCCTCCAGGAAGCCGCGCAGGGTGGCCGTGAAGTCCTGCTCCAGGTAACGGCGCTCGGCCACCCAGGCAGCCGGGTCGATCTTGGGCCATGGGGATCCCGGTTCCTCCAAGGTGGACCGGAGCCGGGCCCGGAAATCCTCGCGCTCCTCATCGTACAGGTGACAGACCACCTCCAGCGGACACCATTTCTCCGGTGCCGGCTTCCATGTGATCTCGGCGGGAGATAGGTCCTGTAGGAGTGCCTTGAACACGCTACCGTGGCGCTCAAGCTGGGCAAAGAGCAGGGGACGTTCCACGCCGTGAAGTTCGGCCGATCGGCACACCGATCATCCCAACAGGGCTATCCCCAGTGCCCGCCCAGGTCCGGTGTGGCCAACCAGGCCAGGCCCGTGGCCAACAGAAGCAAAAGCACCAGCGCGAGGTGGGTGCTCCGCCAGATGCTCCAGAACGCTGACCAGCGGAGCATGCGGCTCAGCCACCAGTATACCGGATAGGCCAGTTGGCCAATGAGCAGGTAGAACTCCGGTTGCCCATCCAGTTCATGCCACCAACGCAGGAAATCGTCCTCTGGAGGATATCCATACCCCACATGGTCCAGTACCCACCAGAGCCAGAAGCCACCGACCAATGCAACCGTGAACAATACCTGCAGCAGCCGGTGTAGGTGCAACATGGGTCGGTGAACGTGCGGTTGGCGGCAGTGTTGTGCTGGCTCCGGTAGGATATGCCTCTGGCCGCTTACCGATCGTGCTTTAACCGGCGCTGTCAGGTATCAGCTTCCACGTTCACCAGGACCGGTACATTCGCCGCCGTCATGCCAGATACAAAGCCCTGTCCCGAATGCCGCTCCACCATCACCTATCCCACGGGCACCTCGTGGATGTGCGGTGAGTGCGGCCATGAATGGAATCCGGAGGAGGTGGCCGCCGCCGAGGCGGGTCCCGTGATCAAGGACGCCAACGGCAACGTGCTGAAGGATGGTGATGATGTGGTGGTGATCAAGGACCTGCCGGTGAAGGGCATGCCCAAGCCGGTGAAGGCCGGCACCAAGGTGAAGAACATCCGGCTGGTGGAAGGCGACCATGACATCGACTGCCGTATCGACGGCTTCGGCGCCATGGGGCTGAAGAGCATCTACGTGCGCAAGGCCTGAGGCCAGGCTCATCCGAGCGGGTCGGTCATCCAGCGCGCATAGAACAGGTAGCTGACCAGGATCAGCAGGGTCACGGTGATGGTGAGCTGAACGCCGCGCAGCCATACCCACCCCAACCCCCACACGCGCCGCACCGTGGCCAGCCAGAAGAGGGGATAGGTGGCCGTGAGCAGGAAGGCCCAATTGTCGCCCACCGTGCCCGAGAACTGGTACCAGAGCTGCCCCTGAGGCACATCGAGCACCAGGGTGCGCAGGATGTGCGCGCACAGGTGCAGGGCGAACAGCAACACGACGAGGTAGATGACCTGAACGGTCCGGAGGTTGCGCATCATGGCTCCGCGTGAAGATAGACGATAGGTGATGATGCCCCCCTTGGTTCGTTCAGGACATGTTCCCCCAGGGCCGTGTTCGCACCAATTGGGAGGCTGTTCGTGGGTGTTCCTGACCGGCCGGATCGAGCGATCACGCATTTGAAAAGTGGATGGGAAGAGCGCGCAAGTGTTAGCTTCATGGCCAAACTCATTCCCATGAACCTTCGCGCCGGTCTGTTTCTGCTGCTTTTAGGCAAGGGTATGTTCGGTCACGCGCAAGGGCCGGAGTGGCAATGGGCACATGCGTTCGGGAGCGCCGGGGTGGATCAGGCCCGCGGGATCTGTGCGGATGGAAGCGGTAATTTCTTTGTTACGGGCTACTTCACTGGCAGCTCCATCTCCATCGGGGGCACCACCTTGGTGAATACGCAGACCAACAATTCCGCCGATCTTTTCCTGGCCAAGGTGGCCTCGGATGGCACCTTCCTCTGGGTGCAGCAGATCGGTGGCACGGGCAGCCAGGCCGGCGTTTCCGTGGCCGCCACGCCCCAGGGGCAGGTGGTGCTGACGGGGACCTATGAGAACAGCATCACGGTCGGTTCCACCGGCCTGCTCAGCAATGGCGGGAGCGACGTCTTCGTGGCCAAGTTCACCGCGTCCGGAACGCCCATGTGGGCCACCACCATGGGCGGAGGGTCCGGGGACCAGGTCTCCGATGTTGCCGTGGGCGATGATGGAGTGGTGGCGGTGGTGGGCTCGTTCAACAGTGTCGTATTCGCCGCAGGCAACACCAACCTGCAGAACAACGACCCGGGGGATGAGGACCTGTATGTGGTGACCTTGGACGTGTTCGGGGGCTTTCAATGGGCCATGAGCGCCGGTGGCACCTATGATGATGTGGCCCAGAGCGTGGCGATCGATGCGAGCGGTCACATCGTGGTCGGTGGCTATTTCGCCTGTGCCGCACTGGACCTGGGTGGCCAGACACTCACCAATGCGAACGACAACTACAACGACCTGTTCCTGGCCAAGTACGATGCGGCCGGTGACCTGATCTGGGCCAAACGCGCCGGCGGCACACGCCACGAACGCATCTGGGGCGCGGGCATCCATGGCAATGGGGATATCGTCACCACCGGCTCCTTCATCGATGCGACCCTTGACCTGGACGGGACCGTGCTTACGAACACCACCACGGACCAATCGTGGTATGACCTGTTCGTGGCGCGCTTCGATGGTGATGGAACGCTGATCTGGGCCCGCTCCGGTGGTGGGGTCTACGATGAGTTCGTTTCGGACCTGAGCGTGGATGGGGACGGTAACACGGTCATCGTGGGTGAGTTCGACAGCCCGGCGCCCGTGTTCGGCGGTACCACCCTGACCCATGTGGACGACTACGATGCCTTCGCAGTGAAGTATGGTCCGGATGGGACAGCGCTTTGGGCCCGTGCTGCTGGCGGGGATGACGGGGACCGCGCACATGCCGTGGCTTGCGGGCAGAATGGCGAGGTGGGCGTGGCCGGTTACTTCAATAGCGACCCCTTCCAGGTCGGTGACCTGTCCCTCGGGAACAACATGGACAACGACCTCTGGCTCGGCCTGCTGGGCAGCCCAACAGGACTTGCCGAGCACCTCGATGAGCTTGGAGCCCGCGTCCATCCTTCGATCGGCACCGGTGAGGTGATGGTCACATCGGTGGTGCCGATGCAGTCCATCCGGGTGGTGGATGCATCCGGCCGCACGGTCCTGCACCGCTCGGTGAACGGCACCAACGCTTCCGTGGTGCTTGTCGCGCCAGGTGCCTATTCCATCCGGGTCACCACCCACAAGGGCTCGGCCGTGCTTCGTGCGTTGGTGGTGCGCTAGGTGCCACCGCTCCGGACCCGCCGTTGTCATTCGCGTTCCCCGAGGTTCAACCGGTCGTGACCGGGGTCACGCAGGGCGAACTCCCGGATGCCGCTGGGCCTAGTACCATGCCCACCCATGGGGCGGTTCAATCGTTGAGCCCCTTGCCCGCCAGGATGCGGCCCACATGCTTCTCGATCCGCACCTCGCGGGTCTTGCTCTGCTTGGCACCGCCGAAGAACAACAGATAACCGCGCTGCCTTCCCGGGGTAAGCGCGTGGAACGCCTTCTTCAGTTCGGGCATCTGTTCCATCGCCTTGGCGAACTCCGCCGGCATGTCGAACTCCGCGGTCTTCTTCAGCAGCACCTGATCCCCGGCCTGTTCCAGCGCGATGGCCTGTTGCATGTAGCTGCGGATCACCGGTGCCAGGTCCTTGATCTGCCGTTCACTGGTGAAGCGGATCTGCCTGGCACTCTGCACGTTGGCCGTCTGCTGCACCAACAGCTTGTGGTCATCCTTCAGCAGTGCGCCCTTGTGGAAGAGCAGCGCGCAATAGTCCTTGAAGCCGTGGATGAGGAAGATGTTCTTCCCCTTCAGCGTGTAGCACGGGTGGCCCCACTTCAGCTCCTCGGCGAGGCCGCTCTCCAGCGCCCGCTCCCGCAGTCGTGTGTAGCATTCCTGCCAGGGGCCTTCCTTGGCGAAGAACCACTCCACCTTGGGGTTCGGTCCGCTCCTGGGCGGTCCGCTGGGCGTGTGGGTGGACCAGCCCGGCAGGGCCGCCGCCTGCTTGATCCAGCTGACCAGCTGCTTTTCGTCCTCAATGCCGCCCTCGCGGATGTCGAGGTAGCGGGCGTTCGGGTCCTTGCTGGGGCCGCGCGGCAGCGGCTTCAACGACCGCCCTTGGAACCAGGTGATCCGCACGAATTGGGTGAAGACGTGCGTGGCCAGGAACCAGCCCTGACCTTCCACCCCGTAGAACGGGGAGTTCCACTTCACCGCCTTCTGCAGCTTGGGCACGTGCTGCTCGATCAGGGCATCCAGGCGCTCACCGATCGCGCGCTTCCAGCCGGGCATCGCGGCGATGTAGGCCTGCACGGGGGCGTTGCCATCGCCCTTGGGGATCTGTGGGTTGCCGCCGGAGAGGAGTTTCACGGACTTCGTCGTGGCCTTCTTGGAAGGCGAACGACCGCGTGTTCCTGGAGTCCTGGCCATGACAGTTCGGTTCCTGCGAAGTTGATGATCCAGCACTGACATCCATCCGGTGATGTGACGGATGGTCCGTCGCAACCCCTACGGCGCCCGTTTGCAGGGGGAAGGAGGGGTTCAACGCACAGCACGGAAAAGCCGTTCCACGCATTTAATTACGCCCGATCGTCGGGAGGGGGGTATAATGGTCGACCTTTGTGTTATCAATGCCCCGGTGGTTTTGCCGGGGATCAACAAGTCCACCACGCTGGTGGGCGCATTACCAGTAAGTCAATGTCAAGCGGTACAGTGAAGTTCTTCAACACGGAGAAAGGTTTTGGTTTCATCACCCCCGACGAGGGTGGTAAGGACGTGTTCGTCCACAAGACCGGCACCCGTCAGCCCCTCTACGAAGGTGACAAGGTCAACTTTGAGGTAGAGAACGGCCCCAAAGGCCTCAACGCGGTCAACGTGACCAAGGCCTGAGGATCCCCCTCACGCAACAACAGCGAAGCCCCGGCGATGAGCCGGGGCTTTGTCGTTCATGGGGGTGGGAGGGAGACGGTCCCGATGGATGCGCGGGTTGCGTGGCTGTACGATCTTCGGGATGCCGCGCTGTCACCCGATCGGAATGGCGCGTCGGAGACATGGCCCATCTGCCGCAACGCCGGACCATCCGATGGAAGGGATACGATTACGCCCAACGCGGTGCGTACCTGCCTGTATTCTAAGACCTGTGCAAGTCAGGTGGCGAACTTGTGAAGGTCGATGTAAGGTTCTTGGCGGTTGACCGCAGCAAAAACCCGGCTGACGAGCTTGTTGCGGATGATGTTGAGCGTGGACATGTGGTGCTTGCCCTCGGCGATGCGGCGATGATAGTAGAGCTTCATTTCCTGGCTGCATTGGATGGCGGAAGCGGCGGCACTACTGAGCAAAGTTTTCGCACGCTTGTTGGCCGTGGAACTCACCTTGCTCCTTCTGGCAATGCTTGTTCCGGAAAGATGATCGAACGGCGCGATGCCTGCATAACAGGCATATTTCCGCCAGTCCTTGAAGAGTGTGAAGTTCTCAGTGGTGATGAGCATGTAGATCGCGGTTTGCGCGCCAATGCCTTTCACAGAGGTGGTCAGTTCGAAGTTCTTCTGCAAGGTGGGCTCTGAAGCGATCAGCTCAAGGATGTCCAGGTCCAACTGGTCGATGTGCTTGGTGAGCTCTGCGATAGCCTTGTTCTGTAGGCGTACGGCCTTGTCGTTCTTGGGTAAGTTCAGCATGCGGAGTTCCACGTTCAGCCGTGACTTGAGGCCCGCCCGATGTTTGACCAATTGCTCCCTGAGCGAGAAGAGCCTTCTGGCTTGCAACAGTGCTTTGTTCGGCGGCTGGTTCGGAGTGATCTCTTCGCGATATCTATAGGCATACTCGGCCAATGCTGCGGCGTCCACCTTGTCCGTCTTGCCGCGCTTGATGCCCATTGACCGCTTGGCAGCAAGCCCGGAGACCTGGACATAGTTCGCCTTCTGATCAGCGAGGAACACCAGCAGCGGCAGGGAGAAGACCCCTGTGTTCTCAAAGCAGAACAAGGTGTTCGTGCTGTCAATGCCAAGACGCTCCAGCCACTTGAGCATCTTGCTCCTTCCCACCTCAGTATTGGGGATCTGCTTGTGTGTCCGAGTGCTGCGGACCACTACATCGAGGGTCGCTTGCGACACATCGATACCGACGAATTCCTTGAACTCCATTCTACTTTTGGGTTTGGTTAGTCGTTGCCTTCAGACCAAGACCTTTGATAGACCCTCACGTCTAGAACTCTAATTGGTCCCACGGCAACCGAGCGAGGAGTTCAGGGGACTGATACAGGCACTAGGTCTGCAAACCTGGCCGGCAGGATAGTTCACCCCTGGCTCCTTTCTCTTTCGGTAGCGAACCTAAAGGCCGGCAGGCAGGTTACCTGACCATCTGCACCCAGGACCGGTTGCATCGGTTCGGTCGGATCGTGGATGGCGTGATGCAACCATCACCCATCGGTGTATTGGCCCGGCAATGTTGGGATGCGATCCCGCAACACATGCCGCATGTGGATGTCGGGGAATTCGTGGTGATGCCCAACCATGTGCATGGGATCGTGGTGATACGGGAACGGTTGGTCGTTCCCGTGGGGGGCGATCATGATCGGCCCGAACGCCCGCCCGCGCCGCCCACGCCACCCACGAATTCCATCGCCCGCACCATGCCCGTTGTCCCCGTGGGTTCGTTGGGCCGCATCGTGCGTGCATACAAATCCGCCGTTACGCGCATGGCGTACCGCGACGGGTTGGTGCCACACGGTACACCCATCTGGCAACGCAATTATTGGGACCGTGTGATCCGTGACGACGGCGAACACGAACGCATCGCCAGATACATCCGGGACAACCCGAAGAATTGGAAGGGCGATAGGTTCAATGGGTGATGCAGAATTACCTTGCCGAAGAAATCCAAATTAATGTCTCACAAGATGGATTGGCCTCTTCTGGTTCTCATCGGTGCTGTGCTTGCCGCGACCGGTACCTACTTCTATAACAAGCAGTCGTCCTCGAACAATAAGCAGCGCTACGAGAACCTCGCGCAGGGCCAAGACGAGACGAAGGAGCAGATTACTGCTGAGGCGGATAGGGTGGTATCAAGCATCAAGGATGCCATCGCGAACTTGGATCGGGACAAGCCGACAGTGATTATCAGTTTGCGTGCGAAGTTTCCCCGGGGCTTTGTAGTCCTGGGACACGAGGACGGTGTAACAACGTTCAAACCATACCCTGCTGAGTCAGATAGCATTCAGGTGAATGCGGTATGGAGCGAGGCCACCATGGTCGTAGACAAAGCCCAAGACATGGTAACTCTGATGCTCCCTGCAATCACTTACAAAGAAGGGTTGTCGAGCATGACAGTTGGGAAGTTGCAGATAGGTCCGATGCCAATCTCCATGCCTGAACCGAAAAGGCTCGGCTTGATTCGAACTCCTGGTGGTGCGCTCACGGTCGTTGCTGAATTGCTAGAGAGGAATATCAAAGGGGATCCAGTGTTCGTCGTGGGCTTCGA
>CAUJFM010000093.1 GCA_963169595.1 Bacteroidota bacterium
CGCGCAACGAGCGCTGGCGACGCGGGAAGTAGCGGAGGTGCGACCAATGCGCGCCCCGTGGCCGCTCGGCGGCGATCTGTCGGATGAACTGGAGCAGGCGGTACACTACTGCAGGCTGAAGCTGTGGTCCACGAAGAAGGCGCCCTGGTCGCCGGCGGGCAGTTTACCGGTGCCGTAATAGTCGCCGGCCTCCACGTCGAAGGTACCGGCATTGAAGAGGTAGTCGGCGATGTCGCCGTTCACGGTGCTGTACAGGGTGAAGCTGTACCGCCCGTTGCGGAACGGACAGCGCGGGAGGCGGATGGCGATGCGGCCGCTTCCGGGTGCCTCGGCGAAGACCTGCCCGGTGACCTCGTTGCTGAGGTGCGTGACCCGCTGACCGTACTCGTCATCGATGCCGATGGCGAGGTGCAGGTGCCTCAGTTCCGCCTGTCCCGCCGCATACTCGAAGTTGAGCACCACGGTTTCGCCCGAACGGCCTGCCACCAGTTCGTTCCCACCGCCATCGCTCAGGAAGAAACCGGTGAAGCGGACCGCCCCATTGCCTTGACGGTCCAGTCGTTCGGAAAGGTCCACCCGGGTGGCGGAAGCGCCCCCTTGCAGGTACTCGGCGATCACCGGAGCGGTGGCCCCCTGGCTCACCAACTGGCCCTGCTTCAGGTAGATGGCGGTGTTGCAGAGGTTCTGGATGGCGGCCATGTTGTGGCTCACGAAGAGGATGGTGCGGCCGCCCATGGCCACCTCCTTCATCTTGCCCATGCACTTGCGCTGGAACTCGGCATCGCCCACGGCCAGCACCTCGTCCACCACAAGGATCTCCGGCTCCAGGTGGGCGGCCACGGCGAAGGCCAGCCGCACGTACATCCCGCTGGAGTAGCGCTTCACCGGGGTGTCCAGGAACTTCTCCACTTCGGCGAAGGCCACGATCTCGTCGAACTTGGCGGCGATCTCGCGGCGCTGCATGCCCAGGATGGCGCCGTTCAAGTAGATGTTCTCCCGTCCGCTCAGCTCGGGGTGGAAGCCGGTGCCCACCTCCAACAGCGAGGAGAGCCGTCCAGCGATGGTGACGCGACCGGTGGTGGGGTCCACGATGCGGCTGAGGACCTTGAGCAGCGTGGATTTGCCGGCGCCATTGCGGCCGATGATGCCCACGCGTTCGCCGGGCTGGATCGCGAAGCTCAGGTCGCGCAGGGCCCAGAACTCGGACCGCGCGTTGCCTCCCCCGCCCGATGGACGGAACAGCCCGCGGGCCTTGTTGGCGATCACGTCGCGCAGGGCCGTGTATCGCTCGGCCTGCTGGTGGCGCAGCTCATAGCGCTTGCCCAGGCCTTCGACGCGGATGATCGGACTGCTCATGGGTCAGATCACATCGGCGAAGCCGCGTTCGGTGCGACGGAAACGGACCACGCCCGCCACGAGCAGGCCGAAGGAGACCGCACAGGACAGCGCGAAGCCGGTCCAGTGGATGGGTTCGGAACCACCCAGCAGGCAATAGCGGAACCCGTCCACCACGGCGACCATCGGGTTGCACGCGTAGAGGTACTTGGCCCACTCGGGGATGGCGGAATGCGCCCAGATGTCCTGGCTGGAGAAGGCCACGGGCGTGACATACAGGCCGAACTGCACGATGAAGGGCACGATGTAGCGGAAGTCGCGGTACTTCACGTTCAGCGAGGCCACGAAGAGCCCGGCGCCGAATGCGCTCACCATGTTCAGGAGCAGGAAGACCGGGAGGAGCAGCACCTCGGGGCCCGGCGCGTAGCCATGCACCGCCATCAGCACGGCCATGATGCCCATGGCGATGGCCAGATCGATGAGGCTCACGAAGAGCGTGCTCAGCGGCAGCACCAGGCGGGGGAAATACACCTTGGTGAGCAGGTTGGCATTGCCGATCAGCGAGTTGGACGTTTCACTGAAGGAGGAGGCGAAGAACTGCCAGGGCAGTGTGGCCGCGCAGACCATGATGATGCGGGGCGTGCCTTCGGGTACCGAGCTGCCGAAGAGCCAGCCCAGGAACCACATGGCGCCGATGGTGATCAGCGGACGGATGACGCCCCAGAGGATGCCGATGGCGGTCTGCTTGTACCGCACCAGCACATCGCGCCAGGCCAGGAACACCAGGAGGCCCCGGTACTGCCAGAGGTCGCTCCAATAATGCTGGCCGCTGGATCCCGGCTCGATGATGACGCGCTGCCTCACGATGCGAACACATCACGCCCGCGTCCCGGATGGAGGACGAACGGACAGGTGGAAGGGCGGTCAGGGCGCGGCATGCACAGGCGGAACGGGCAGCGCCAAATATACCCCGTGGGTCCGGGATGGCCGGGACCCAACACCGCGGCCATCAACGACTGCCGGTGGAAACCAAGCGCTGCAGGGCCTCCCACAAACGTCCGCTGATCACCTGCCGGTCGAACTTCTCCAGCACGTACCGACGTCCGGAGCTGCCCATCCGCTGCATGGCATCGCGGTCCGCATCCAGTTGCAGCACGGCCGTGGCCAGTGCTTCAGCGTTCTCCGGTGCGAAGGCGATGCCGGCCCTGCCCTCCTCGATAAAAAGCTCACCAGCCTCCCCTTCCACCCCCAGCAGCACGGGCTTGGACAAGGCCAGCGCTTCGAAGATCTTGCTGGGGATGGCGCCCTTGAACAGGTCGTTGCGGCGGAGCGGCACCACTACGGCATCCGTGGCCCGCAACAGGGCCAGCAGGTCGGCCCGCGGCATGCGGTCCACAAAGCGCACCTGAGGGACCTGCAACTGCTCCTTCAACTGGAGCAAGCCCGCCTTCTCCGGCCCATCGCCGATGAGCAGGAAATGGATGTCGCGCCGGTCCCTGAGCCGATCGGCCGCCTGGAGCACCACCTCCAGTCCTTGGGCGTGGCCGATGATGCCGGCATACGTGAGCACCAGGTCGTTCGGTGCGATGCCCAGCCGCGCACGTGCGGCCTCCGGGTCGCCCGCCTGTTCGGCCTGGCCGATGGCCTCCAGGTCCACCCCGTTCGGCACCCAGAGCACCTCCTTGTGGGGCATGCGCTGCTGGATGTTGGCCACGATGCCCTTGGTCTGACCCGTGATCAGCGAGGCCTTCCGGTAGCACAGTTCCTCCAGCCAGGTGCTTGCCCCGATCATCCAGCGGTTGGTGACCAGGCCCAGCTGCACGGCGCTCTCGGGCCACAGGTCGCTCACATTGAAGACGAGCCTTGCCCCCTTGGCGCGGGCGAGCAGCATGGCGGTGATGCCGAGGAACAGCGGTGGCGATTCCACCAGCAGTACGTCGCTTCGGCGCAGCTTGAAGAGACCCACCACCAGCGCGGTGAACACGAAGGAGAAGTAGTTGGCCAGACGCCAGAGGATGCTCCGTTGTTGCGATACCAGCAGCCAGACCCGGTGCACGGTCATGCCCGACTCCTGGGTGCGCAGGTGCCATTTGCCACGGTATGCCTCCTGGATGCGCATGTCCGGGTAGTTCGGCATGGCGGTGAGTACCGTCACCTCCGCGCCGCGGTCCACCAAGGCCTTGGCCATGGCGAACAAGCGGTTCTGCGGAGCACCGGTCTCCGGTGGGAAGTACTGGGTCAGGAAGATGACCTTCATGCCACGGGGCGGTGTTGAGCGGTGGCCTCCAGCACCGCGATCATCCGGTCCACGCAATGGGTCCAATCGAAGTGCTGGAGCACATGGGCCCGGCCAGCCTCACCCAGGGATCGCCGCAGGGAGTGTGAGGTTGCCAGTTGGACAAGCTTCGCTGCAGCGGCGCGATGGTCCTCGGCCGGAACGATGAAGCCGGTGCGATCGGCCAGCACCACCTCTGGAAGTCCGCCCACGTTGGACACGACCACGGGAAGGCCGCACGACTGGGCCTCTACCACGGCCACGCCGAAGCTCTCCGACCGGCTCAGCGCCGCGAACACATCCAGCCGTTGCAGTTCTTCCGGGACCTGGTCATGGGCAAGTGGTCCCACGAAGGTCACGCGGTCGGCGATGCGGCGCTGCTGTACCAGCTCCATCAGGGCCTCGCGTTGCGATCCCGCACCGGTGATGCGCAGCCGAAGGTCAAGTTCAGGGTGTTGGTCCATGGCGCTGGAAAAGGCCTTGATGAGCAGGTCGATGCCATAGACAGGTTCAAGTGCTTTCACGGTGCCGATCACCACGGCGGACCGTTCCTGTGCCGGACCGGCGGGTGTGAAGCGCGTGGTATCCACACCGAACGGCACCACGGTGACCGGTATGGATCGTTGGGTGAAGGTCCTCACCCGGTCGGCCATCACCTGTGAAGTGGACACGATGTGGTCGGCATGCAGGAGGTTGCGCTTCAGCCATTCCCGGTGCAGGAGTCCCTTGTCCGGAAAGGCGAACACATCGCTGCCCCACACGTTCAGCACGATCGGTGTGTCCGTGACCTGGCGGGCCATGGTGCCGTATCCCGTGGCGTAATGGGCATTGATGACCTCCGGGCGGATGGAGCGGACCAGTTGACGCAGCCTGCGGATGTTCAACAGGTAACCGGCTCCGGCCCGAAAAGCCAGGGGATATACCCGGATGCGGTCATCCAGTGTGGGCAGGGGTTGCTGCAGGCTGACCAGATGCACCTCATGTCCGCGTGCAGCGAAGGCGTTCGCCCAGCGCACCGTGTGCACAGAAGAGGCCGCCGCAAGCATCATTATCCTCATGCCTCGACGGGTTTATGCAGCGCCACTGTGCGCAAGTGGGCCAGCGTCAGTTCCGCTTCGCGGCGGGAACCTGCGCCGTTGAGCACCATGGCCTCCGAGCTGCGCCACCAGAGGCGGTCCCGCACGTAGGTGTCCCGGCAGATGAGCCCGGCCGCGAAGAAGGCGGCCACCTGCGAGAAGAACTTCCCAAGCCAGGGCCGCGCGATACCGGGAACCGTGCTGCGGTCCAGGTCATC
>CAUJFM010000094.1 GCA_963169595.1 Bacteroidota bacterium
GGTCGAACAGGCCGGTGTAGGTGGCCGGATTGCTGCGCGGGGTGCGGCCGATGGGGCTCTGGTCCACCTCGATCACCTTGTCGATGTGCTCCAATCCCTTGATGGCCGTGTAGGCCAGGGGCTGTGCATCGCTGCGGTAGAAATGCTTGCTGAGGATCGGGTACAGCGTGTCGCCGATGAGCGTGCTCTTGCCGCTTCCGCTCACACCGGTCACACAGATGAACTTGCCGAGCGGGAAGTCGATATCAACGTCCTTCAGGTTGTTGCCGCGGGCCCCGGTGAGCACCAGCCGGTGACCGTTGCCGGGCCGCCGTTGCTTGGGAACCTCGATGCGCAGGTCGCCGCGCAGGTAGCGTGCGGTGGTGCTCTCGCCCAGCGCCAGGTCGTGCGGATGTCCCTGGGCCACGATGCGCCCGCCATGCTCGCCGGCCCCCGGACCGATGTCGATGAGGTGGTCGGCGCTCATCATCATCTCCTTGTCGTGCTCCACCACCAGCACGGAGTTGCCACCGTCGCGCAGGTTGCGCAGGCTGTTGATCAGCCGCTGGTCATCGCGCTGGTGCAGGCCGATGCTGGGCTCGTCCAGGATGTAGAGCACACCGGTGAGCTGACTGCCGATCTGGGTGGCCAGGCGGATGCGTTGGGCCTCGCCTCCGCTCAAGGTGCGCGCGCTGCGGTCCAGGGTGAGGTATTCCAGCCCCACGTCCAGGAGGAATCCACTGCGGGCGGTCACCTCCTTGATCACCTCCTTGGCGATGAGGGCCTTCTTCTCCTCCAGCCGGTCCCCGAGGTCCTGCATCAAGGTGTGGAGGTCCTTGATGGACAGCGTGGCCAGCTCGTGGATGTTGCGGCCGTCGATGCGGAAGTGCAGGGCGGTGTGCTTCAGCCGTGCGCCATGACATTCCGGACAGGCCACCATGTGCGTGAAGCTAGCGGCCCACTTCTGCATGGCCTTGGTGCCTTCGCGCGCCTGTTCCAGGATGAAGGGGATGATGCCTTCGAACTGCACAGTGCGGTCGCTCAGTCCCACGCTGCTGCTCACGCGCAGCGGTTCGTCGAGGCCGTTCAGCAGCGCGGCGATCACCGCATCGTCCATGTCCTCCACAGGGGTGTCCAGGTCGTGCCCGAACTGCTGCAGCACGGCTTCCAGCTGCTTGAAGATCCAGGTGTTCTTGGCCGCGCCCAGGGCCACGATGGCCCCGCGCCGGATGCTCTTGCGCCGGTCCGGTACGATCTTGTCCAGGTCCACGTCGGTCACCTGGCCCAACCCGCTGCATTTCGGGCAGGCGCCGTAGGGACTGTTGAAGCTGAAGAGGTTCGGTTCGGGTTCCTCGTAGGCGATGCCGCTCGTGGGGCACATCAGGTGGCGGCTCAGGAAGCGGGGGTGCCCACCTTTGGGGCCGGTCACCATCAGGCTGCCCTTGCCGTACTTCAGCGCGGTGGCGATGGTCTCGCTCAAGCGCTTGGCACCTTGTGTGGAGACCTTGATGCGGTCCACCACCAGTTCGATGTCGTGCACCTTGTAGCGGTCCAGCCGTGGACGCGCGGTGAGGTCCACCACTTCGCCATCCACCCGTGCCCGCAGGAAGCCCTGGCGCAGCAGCTGCTCGAACAGCTCGCGGTAGTGGCCCTTGCGGCCGCGCACCAAGGGGGCCAGCACCAGCACCTCCTGGCCGTCGTAGTGCTCCAGGATCAGGTCCTGCACCTGCCGGTCGGTGTAGCGCACCATGGGCTCGCCGGTCACGTAGGAGTAGGCGTCGGCCACCCGGGCATAGAGCAGGCGCAACAGGTCGTAGATCTCGGTGATCGTACCCACCGTGCTGCGCGGGTTGCGGCTGATGGTCTTCTGCTCGATGGCGATCACCGGACTGAGCCCGGTGATCAGGTCAACGTCAGGACGCTCGATCCCGCCCAGGAACTGGCGGGCATAGGCGTTGAAGGTCTCGATGTAGCGCCGCTGTCCCTCGGCGTGGATGGTGTCGAAGGCCAGGCTGCTCTTCCCGCTTCCGCTCAGGCCGGTGATCACCACCAGCTTGTCGCGGGGTATCCGCACGTCAAGGTCCTTCAGGTTGTGCACCCGCGCACCCAGCACCTCGATGTGGTCGTCGGCAGGCGAGGGCGGCGTTTGGTCGATGGGCGGAACGGCGGTCTTCACGATCGGTGGGCGCGTGGTCAGTTCTCCGGGAGCCCTGCGCTGTCAAAGCCCTCACCGGGCAGCAGGATGGTGTAGGTCCGGCCCTCCCGGTTGGTGAGCTTCACGTCGCGAAGCCAGGGGTTCAGGAGCTTCAGGGTGCGGTAGTTGGTGTTGTGCCGGATGGCGAAATCGGCCAGGTCCTCGATGGGGCCGCTCACCTCCACGGAGCGGGTCACATACGGCGGATACAGGTCCTTGGCCCGCAGGTGGAAGCCGTACCGCTCGGGGTCGCGGATGATCTCCTTCATGGCCAGGATGCGGAACACGTAGCGCGAGGTCTCCTCGGGCAGCTGCAGCTCGAAGTAGTTCTGCTGCTTCTGCCGCGTCAGTTGCTTGTCCACACCGGCCTGCCCCAGGTTGTAGGCCGCAGCGGCCAATGCCCAGCTGCCATGGCGCCGATAGGCTTCCTTCAGGTAGCGGCAGGCTGCTTCGGTGGCCCGTTCCACGTGGTAGCGCTCATCCACCTCGTTGTTCACCTCCAGGCCGTGGCTGATGGCCGTTTCCTTCAGGAACTGCCAGTAGCCGGTGGCGCCGGCGGGGGAGACCACGTTCATAAGACCGCTCTCCACCACCGCCAGGTACTTCATGTCCTCGGGCACGCCTTCGCGCCGCAGCACCTCCTCGATCAGGGGGAACCAGCGGGCCGTGCGCTTGTGGGCCAGCAGGGTGTTGCTCTGCCAGTAAGTGTTCACCAGCAGCTCCCGGTCCAGGCGTTCACGCACATCCAGGCGTTCCATGGGCACCTGTTCCCCGCAGAAGCTCAGCTCGTTGGGCAGGGTGAGGGAGAAGACCTTGTAGTTGTCGTTGAACACGCGCTGGTGCTCCACATCGCTCTCCGCGCTGGAGGTGGAGAAGGAGAACAGTTCAATGCCGATCGCTCCTGTCACCAGGATGGCGGACCAAAGCATTACCTGCCAGGGCCTGACGATCCGTCGTGTTCCGGTGCTCATGGTCTCGTTGGTGGACGGGTACGGCGGGTGAGCGCGAAGAGCGTGCCGAACACGACCAATGCGTATCCAACGTAAAGCGCGGTGTGGATGTTCTGCCACACCGGGATGAAGCGGAACATCACGAAGGCGAGGAAGTTGTTGAGCAGCGCGATGCCGATGAAGGTAAGGGCCACCTGGGCATCACTAAGACCTGCGTAGCTCAGGTGGTGCGTGGTGTGATCCCGCCCGCCCACGAAGGGCGAACTGCCACGGGCGATGCGGTTGATGGAGACCACGGAGGTGTCCACGATGGGCAGCAGGAAGACCACCACGGGGGCCAGCACCTGGCGCTCGGGTTCCCAGGCGCCCAGCGGGGAGGGGGTGTTCCAGAAGAAGCGGATGCCCACATAGGCCAGGAACACGCCCAGGAACTGGCTGCCCGTGTCGCCCATGAACATGCGCGAGGGGTTCCAGTTGAAGAACAGGAATCCGCACAGCGCGGCCGTGGTACCCACCATCAGCAGCAGGGAGGCGGGGTCCAGCGGGCCGGTCACCAGCATGGCCATGCCGCCGGCCGCCAGAATGCCGATGGCCACCGAGGTGGTGATGCCGTCCATGTTGTCCAGCATGTTGATGGAGTTCATCATGCCCACCACCCAGAAGACCGTGAGCGCGATGTTGGCCCATTGCGCCTCGAAGAGGTCGATGTACGTGCCCGACACCACGAGGATGCCCCCGCAGGCCAGCTGGACCAGGAATTTGAGCAGCGGACGCGTGTTGTAGGCATCGTCCGCCAGGCCCATGAGGAAGCCGAGGGATGTGGCGGCCAGCAAGCCGAGCAGTTCGGGCCTGAGCACCTCCCTGGCCTCGCCGGGAAAGATCACCCCATGGAGGGTGAAGCTGACCAGGAAGAGGATGAAGAAGCCGATGCCCCCAAAGGCCGGTTTGGCCGCGCTGCTCCAGCGCACCAGCATCTGCTCGCGCTCGCGGATGCCCAGGTTGCGGGCAAAACGCATGAACACCGAGAAGATCAGCAGGCTGAAGACCAGCGAAGCGAAGAACAGGCCGCTGTAGATCAGGAACAACTGGGTGCCGGTATACATGGCCGTGGATCAGGGTTGGGCCATGGCCTGGTGTTCGCGCAGGGTGTGCCCCACGGCATCCTTGGGGCTCACCCGCGGAGTGTGTGTCCCCCAATCGATCCCCAGCTCGGCATCGTCCCAGCGCAAGGTGCGCTCGGCCGCGGGGTGGTAATAGGCGGTGCACTTGTACAGGAAGAGCGTGTCATCCTCCTGGGCCAGGAAACCGTGGGCGAAACCGGGCGGTATCCACAGCATGTTGCGCCGCTCGGCGGTGAGTTGTACGCTCACATGGCGGCCATACGTGGGGCTATTCGGGCGCAGGTCCACGCAGACGTCCAGCACTGCACCCCGGCCCACATGCACCAGCTTGCCTTGGGCATGCGGCGCCACCTGGTAGTGCAGGCCGCGCAGCACGCCGGCCCCCGAGACGCTCTCGTTGTCCTGCACGAACGGCAGGTCCACCCCGGTGGCCGTCCGGAACGCCCGTTCATTGAACGATTCCAGGAAGAACCCCCGGTCATCCGCAAAAATGCGCGGCTGCAGGATCAGCAGTCCTTCGAGCGCGGTGCGTGTCACCTCCATCATGATCGTCCCAACAACCAGCTGAAAAGGCCGGACTTTTTCGGTTTGCGCGGACCGCGTTCCTCGTAATACCCACCGCCGTACATCTGGCCGTAGCCATAGCCGTAGCCATAACCGTAGCCGTAGTTGTACCCGTACTTGTTCCGGTCGATGTCCACACCGTTCAGGATGGCGGAGAGGCGGGTGATGTTGTTCTCGTTGATCAATCGGTCCACGTTCTGCACGAACTGCTTCTTGCTGTAGTCCGAGCGGAAGATGTAGATCGGGTAATCGGCCCGCTGGATCATGGGGATGCCATCGGTCACCAGGCCCACCGGTGGGTTGTCGATGAGCACCACATCATACCGCCTCCGCAATTCCTCCAGCAGGGAGGTCATCCGATCGCTGATGATGAGCTCCGAGGGGTTCGGCGGGATGGGGCCTGCGGTGATGAAGTCCAGACCTTCCAGCGAACTGTGCTGGATGCAATTGTCCAGGGTGTCCTTGTCGATCAGCAGGGTGCTCATGCCCCGGACGTTCTCCACGTTGAAGCCCAGGTGGATCTTGGGCTTGCGCATGTCCAGGTCGAGGATGATGACGCGCTTGCCGCTGTAGGAGATGATCCCCGCCAGGTTGATGGCCACGAAGGTCTTGCCCTCACCGGAGATGGTGCTGGTGATGGCGATGGTCTTCGCGCCGGGGGTATTGTCCACGAACTGCAGGTTCGTCCGGATGCTCCGGAAGGCCTCGGCGATGAGGCTCTTGGGGTTCTTGTCGATCAGGAGCTGGGAGATGGGGATCTCCTTCTTGTACTTGGGCACCATGCCCAGCACGGCGATGCTGGCGTTCGACAGCTTGGAGATGTCGTTCAGCGAGGTGATGTTGTCGTGCAGGATGTAGCGCACCAGCACCAGGAAGAGCGACAGGATGAGGCCGGCCAGCAGATAGGTGGTGATGATGACGTTGCGCTGCGGGGAGACCGGTGCGCCCGGCAGGCCGGCGTTCTCCAGGATCCGGTTCTCCGAGACGAAGCCCGCCTTGCTGATCCGGTGCTCGATCTCCTTCTCCAGCAGCTGGGTGTAGTACTTCTCGTTGATGCTGAACACGCGGGCGATGCGGGCATACTGCAGTTCCTGCTCGGGCAGGGAGAGGAAGCGCCCTTCGAACTCGTCCATGTGGTCCTGCAGTTCCTTCAGGCGGTCCTCGGCCCGCAGCCGCAGGTGCTCGATGCTCTGCAGCAGCATCTGCTTCTGCACCCCGATCTGGTACTCCAGCGCCTTGATGCCCTCGTTCTTCGGGGTGGCCTCCGTGGCCATCTCATCGCGTTGCCGGAGCAGGTCCTCCATGGTCCTGATCATGCCCGAGAGCACGTTCTCGTGCACAGTTCCCACCAGCAGGGGCATCAGGTCGTAGGCGTTGATCTCCGGAAGCGGCCTGTCCGTGGCCCTGCCGATCTCCTTCAGCAGGTGGATGTCCATGGCCAGCTTCACCGATTCGTCCTCGAACTCCTTGCTGCGCTCCAGGTAGATCGGGGTCAGCTGTTCCAGGTCGGCCACCCGGTTCTCCATCTTGAAGGCCTGCAGACGCAGTTCCGATTCGCGCAATTGCTCGAACACCGTGTCCTTCTGGGAACGGATGAACCGGATGATGCTCTCGGCGCTCTCGCTGCGGCGGGCCACATCGTAATCGATGAACATCTCGGCCATGGACTGGGCCAGGTCGCGGGAAAGGAGTGCGTTCTCATCCCGGCAGTTGATCACCACGGTCTTGGCGTTCACCTCTGCGATCATCACCGAGATGTTGCCGGCAAAGCGCCCCAACAGGGCGGCCTTCGAGTTGATCCTCAGGTAGAGGGCGCCGCGCAGATCGGGGTCCACCACCAGGTCGGGATCGCTCAGCTCGATCAGCCCGCTGAAGTGCGGGGTGCGCACCACCTGTCCGCGCTGCAGCTCCACCTCGAAGGGCTTGCCTGCCACGGTGTAGCTCAACTTGAGCTTCTTGGGGATGGTGAGGTCGATGAAGATGGGCACATCACGAATGGCCTCGTCCAGCACCGATAGTTCATTGAGCTGGAAGAAGGAGCGGCCGTAGAGGTCCTCGGTGAGGATCTGTCCCCGGTTGAAGTAGCTCACCTCCAGGGGCATGCGGTCCAGGGCCATGGCGATGAAGAACTTCGAGCGCATCAGCTCCACATCGGCCTGCAGGTTGTTGTCCTCGGAGAAGGCCGTCATGCTGAGCACATCGCGCGCCGTGTTGCTCTCCCGCAGCTGGATGGTGGAGCGCGACTCGTAGATCGGAGCGGTGTAGCGCAGGTAGATGAAGGCCGAGGCCAGCGCGGTGAGGATGCACAGCAGGATCCAGAAGCTGCTGCGCTTCACGATGTAGATGAACAGCCCGAGCTCGAACTCGTTGCTGAAGTTCGTGATGCGCTCCTTGTAGCTCTCGAAATTGAGATTCCGCTGGCTGATGTCCTCTCCGATCATGGCTGGAAGGGGGCCTACTGGAATCCTTGTACGATGCCGATGACCAGCAGTACGCTGGTGAGCAGGGTGATCACAGGTGTCAGGTCCTGCAAGGCCTCGCGGGCCAGGTCCGGGTTGGGTTGAACGTACACCACGTCGTCACCCTGCATCACGATATCCGCATAGCGCAGACCGGAGATGTCCGACAGGTCGAACTCATACACATGCCGCTTGCCGGTGGTCACATCCCAGCGGAAGAGCTTCACTTTCCTAGCGTTGCCACGCCGGTTCACCCCCCCGGCCGAGGCGAGCACCTCCAGCAGGGTGGTGTTGTTGTTCTCCAGCGGGATCACCTTGGCATCGCCGCCGCCACCGGGGAAGACCACCACACGTCGGTTCACCACCTGCAGCTGCACAAAGGGTCGGTTGTAGAACTCCGCGTAGCGCTCCTCCAGCATCAGTTCGGCCTCGCGCATCGTGCGCCCCGCCACATGCACCCGGCCCAGCAGGGGCAGCTTCACCTGGCCGTCGAATTCCACGAAGTAGGTGAAGAGGTTGCGGTTCAGCATCATCTGGTTCCGCTGCCCGGCGCCCCCCATCTCACTGACCAGGTCGATCATCCGGAAACCGTCGTTCGCGAACAGGCGGAACTGCAGTTCATCGTTCACCTGGATGCGGAACCTGCGGCCGGTGGTGTCCTGATAGGTATCGAACTGGTGGTCGCGGGAGGTCTTGAACATGATGTCCCGGTTGATGGTGCAACCGGAAAGCAACAGGATACCGGCCAGCACGGACCAGAGCAGGCGGGTTCGGGAGCGCTTCATATCTGGCAAAAGTAGCGATCCGCCCGGCGCGGGGTTCAGTCGAGCAAGGAGTGATAAAGGCGGCTCATGTCGTCCACCAGTCGGGTGTAGTGGTAGCGTTGGGCCACATGGTCCCATCCCCCGGCGCCCATGCGCTGTCGCAGGGTGTCGTCCTCCACCAGGCGGAGCAGGTCCCGGCGCAGGCCCTCGGCATCGCCGCTCTCGCTCAGGAAGGCCGTGTCCCCGTGGCGCACCACGTTCTCAATGCCCCCCACCCGGGTGCTCACGATGGGGCGGTTGGCGGCTTGCGCCTCGATCAGGCTCACCGGCGTGCCTTCGTTCAGGCTGGTCAGCATCACCACGTCCAGCCCCGCGTTCACGATGTCCACCTCCTTCAACCAGGAGGTGAAGGTCACCGCGGCTGGGGCCACCGCTGGCTTGCCGTTCACCCCGTGGCCGAACCCATGACCGTTGAAGACCGGACCACTGGCCAGGGTCAGTCCCATTTCGCGGGCCTTCTGTTCCAGCCGCTCCCGCTCCTCGCCATCGCCCACGATGAAGGCGCGCAGTTTCCGTCCGGAACGCTGGCGCACTTCCGCGATCACGTCCAGGAACAGGTCGTGGTTCTTGATCGGTACCAACCGGCCCACGATGCCGATGGCGATCTCATCATCGGCCACCCCGTAGACCTTGCGGAACAGGGTCCGTTTGCGTTCCTGCTCGGCCTGGAACCGGCTGAGGTCAAAACCCAGGGGGATCACGCTCACCTTGTCCGCCGCACAGATGCGGTGCTCGTCCACCAGTTCCTGCTTCTGCTTGTCGCTGATGGCGATGATGCGTGAGCTGCGGCGGGCCAGGAAGCGTTCGATGTTCTTGTAGAGCGCCGTGCGCACCGGCCCGAAGTAGCTGTGGAACACGTGGCCGTGGAAGGTGTGCACGATCACCTTCACGCCGAGGTCGGCGGCGGCCATGCGGCCCACGGCACCGGCCTTGGCGGCATGCGTGTGCACGATGTCCGGCTTGTATTCACGGATGAGCTGCTTGATCCGTCGGTAGGCACCCCGGTCGCGCCAGGGGGCCACTTCACGCTGCAGCTCGGGCAGGATCAGGGGCTTCACGCCCACCGCATCCAGGATGTGATGGCTGCCTTCTTCGGTGGCTTCCTGGCTGCCGCCCACCAGCAGCGTCTCGAACTCGGACGGCAGGTAGCGGGTCAGGTAGGCCGCGTTGTGCGTGGGGCCACCCAGGTTGAACCGGTTGATGATGCGCAGTACGCGGGGCATGTCGGAGCGGCGGCGAAGGTAGCGGCCGCTCAGGATGTGCGGTCCGCGGTGTGCCTCCACCACGATAGATAGACGAGCAGCGCATGCACGGTTGCCTGTGCCTGGCCGGGACGTGCGGAGGCGAGCCGCGTACGGACTGCTTGCACGGCCTCCCAGTTGAGGCCTGCCGCGGTGACCTGCTCACGTGTCAGCATCCCGTCCATCAAGGGGCGCAGCGGCCCCAGGAACAGGTCGCGCAACGGCACCTCGAAGCCCTGTTTGCGTCGGCCTACGATGCCGGCGGGCAGCATATCGCCGAAGGCCTCCCGGAGGATGGCCTTGCCTTCTCCGCGCCTCACTTTTCGATCGGCCGGCAGGGCAAAGGCCAGTTCCACCACCCGGCGGTCCAGGAAGGGGGTGCGCACCTCCAGCGCGTGGGCCATGCTCGTCAGGTCCACCTTGTGGAGCATGTCATTGGCCAATACGGTGTGCACATCGGCCAGCAGGTGACCGTTCAGGCCCGGCAGTTGCCCGATGCCGCGTGCCATGTGGCGATCGCGTCCGGCCAGCAGGGTGGGGGAGGTGGCGCCCGGCAACAGCGTGGGGGCATCTCCATCGGCATCGAAGCTGGCCAGGCTCAGCCAGCGCTCCTCGGCACTCCCCTGGGCCGCTTGGGCAAAACGGTCGAGCTTGCGGAAGGTATCTGTGAGCCGGTTGTTCCGCGAGCGGGGCAGGGTCCTCCACAGCGGGCCCAAGGCTGCTACGGCGCGTTCCAGCGCACCGGGCATGGCCAGTCGCAGCTCGGCCTGGTGTTTCCGGTAGCCACCGAAGACCTCGTCCGCGCCGTCGCCGCTCAAGGCCACGGTGACATGCTGGCGGGTGGCGCGGCACAGCAGGTAGGAGGGCAGGGCGCTGCTGTCGGCAAAGGGCTCATCGATCGCGGACAGGAAGTCCGGATAGGCCTCGGCCAGCTGTTTCCGCGTCAGCTTGAAGGTGGTGTGCTCCGAGCCGATGTGCCGCGCCACGGCCTCGGCATGGGCGCTTTCATCGAAGAAAGGATCATCGGCGTAGCCGATGCTGAAGGTGCGCAGGTCGGCCTTGTGCCGTTTGGCCAATGCGCTGATGATGCTGCTGTCCAGGCCACCGCTCAAAAAGGTCCCGATGGGCACATCACTGATGAGTCGCAACTGCACCGCATCGTCCAGCAAGGCGCGCAACCGGGCCACGGGGTCCGGTGGGGACGCTGTGCGCTTGGCGGCTTCCACCAGGTCGTACCAGCGGGCGCGTTGTACACCGCCCGCGTTCACCCGGAGCAGTTCTCCTGGCTCCAGCTTCTGCACTCCTCGCAGGATGGTATGGGGCGCGGGGATGTAGTGGTACGTGAAGTACTGGTGCAGGCTTTCGGGATCCGGCTCTCCGTGCGCGCCAAGGGCCTGCAGGGCGCGCAGCTCGCTGGCGAAGCGCAGGATGCCGGCCTGTTCGCTCCAAAGCAGGGGCTTCACCCCGAACCGGTCGCGGGCCACCAGCAGGTGGTCATCCTGCGCATCATGGATCGCGAGGGCGAAGAAGCCGTTCAGTTCATCCAGGAAAGCCTCGCCCATCACCGTGTAGAGCCGCAGCACCACCTCGGTGTCGGTATGGCTGCGGAAGGTGTGGCCTTCCCCCTCCAAACGGGCACGTAGCTCTTGGAAGTTGAAGACCTCGCCGTTGAACACGATGGTGTAACGCCCGCCTTCGTCGGTGAAGGGCTGGTGCCCGGCCGCGCTGGTGTCGATGATGCTCAACCGCCGGTGGCCCAGCACGACACGGCCTTTCCGGTACACGCCTTCAGCGTCCGGACCACGGTGCGCGATGCATTGCAGTGCGGCCGTGATGCGGTCATCCGTCAACGGAAGGTCTGGGCCCAAGTGGTAGGAACCGGCGATGCCGCACATGGTGACAAAGGTGCATGGTGGAATGGAAAAGGCCGGGACAGGGCCCGGCCTTTTTCGTTCGAAAGGTCGTTCGGTCAGAGGTGTATCACCTCGCCGTAGGCGGCGGCAGCGGCCTCCATGATGGCCTCGCTCATCGTGGGGTGCGGGTGCACCGTCTTGATGATCTCGTGGCCGGTGGTCTCCAGCTTGCGGATGCTCACGCACTCGGCGATCATCTCCGTCACGTTGGCACCGATCATGTGGGCGCCCAGCAGTTCGCCGTACTTGGCGTCGAAGATCAGTTTCACGAAGCCGTCCTTGTTGCCGCCTGCGCTGGCCTTGCCGCTGGCGCTGAAGGGGAACTTGCCCACCTTGATGGCGAGCCCCTTCTCCGTGGCCTGCTTCTCGGTTATGCCCACGCTGGCCACCTCGGGGCTGCAGTAGGTGCAGCCCGGGATGTTGTTGTAGTCCAGCTTCTCGGTGTGCTGGCCGGCGATCTTCTCCACGCAGATGATGCCTTCCGCGCTGGCCACGTGCGCCAGGGCCTGGCCGGGGGTCACGTCACCGATGGCGTAGTAGCCGGGGATGTTGGTCTGGTAGAACTCGTTCACCGTGATGCGGCCCTTGTCCGTCACGATGCCCACCTCCTCCAGGCCGATGCCTTCGATGTTGGGGGTGATGCCCACGGCGCTCAGCACGATGTCGCATTCGATCACCTGCTCGCCCTTGGCGCTCTTCACGGTCACCTTGCAGCCCTTGCCGCCGGTGTCCACCTTGGTCACTTCAGCGCCGGTCATCACCTCGATGCCCTGCTTCTTGAAGCTCCTCTCCAGCTGCTTGCTCACCTCCTCGTCCTCCACGGGCACGATGTTGGGCATGAACTCGACCAGGGTCACCTTGGTGCCGAGGGCGTTGTAGAAGTAGGCGAACTCGCTGCCGATGGCACCGCTGCCCACCACCACCATGCTCTTGGGCTGCTCGGGCAGCACCATGGCCTCGCGGTAGCCGATGATCTTCTTGCCGTCCTGGGGCAGGTTGGGCAGCACGCGGCTGCGAGCGCCGGTGGCGATGATGATGTGCTTGCCTTCCACCACGCTCTTTGTGCCGTCCGCAGCTGTCACCTCGATCTTCTTCCCCGGCTGCAGCTTGCCGGTGCCCATGATCACGTCGATCTTGTTCTTTTTCATGAGGAACTGCACGCCGTTGCTCATGCCTTTGGCTACATCGCGGCTGCGCTTCACGATGCCGGGGAAGTCGGCCTTGGGCGCGCCCACGGTAATGCCGTAATCGGCAGCGTGGTTGATGTACTCGAACACGTTGGCGCTCTTGAGCAGGGCCTTGGTGGGGATGCAGCCCCAGTTGAGGCAGATGCCGCCGAGGGATTCCTTTTCAACGATGGCGGTCTTGAGGCCGAGTTGGCTGGCGCGGATGGCGGCCACGTAGCCTCCGGGGCCACTGCCGAGAACGATCAGGTCGTAGGTCATGATGCTTTTGGAAAGGGCGATTGTTCGGGGGGCGAAGGTAAGGGAGGGCGCCGAAGGGCGGGAGGTCCATCCGGGCTGGGAG
>CAUJFM010000095.1 GCA_963169595.1 Bacteroidota bacterium
CGGCTGGCGAAGCGGAAGGTGCGGTCGGTGAGGGCACCCACTGGGCACACATCGATCATGTTGCCGCTGAACTCATTGTCCACCGCGTGCTGGATGTAGGTGCTGATCTCGGCGGCATCCCCGCGGTTGATCACCCCATGCACCCGCCCAGGCGTGAGTTGGTCGGCCACCTTCACACACCGGTAGCAAAGGATGCACCGGGTCATGTGCAGCTTGATCTTGTCCCCGATGTCGATCGGGTCAAAGGTGCGGCGCTCGAACTCGTAGCGGCTTTCGGACTTTCCGTTCTCGTAGCTCAGGTCCTGCAGGTGGCACTCACCGGCCTGGTCGCACACGGGACAGTCCAGCGGGTGGTTGATCAGCAGCATCTCCACCACTCCGTTCCGGGCGTCGATCAGCGACGGATCGGTGGTGTTGGCCACCTCCATGCCGTCCATCACCGTGGTGCGGCAGCTGGCCACGGGCTTGGGCATGGGACGCGGGTCCTTGTCGCTGCCCTTGGTCACCTTCACGATGCAGGTGCGGCAGTAGCCACCACTGGTCTTCAGCTTGCTGTAGTAGCACATCGCGGGCGGCACCACATGGCGGTCGGCCTTGTTGCGCTCCCCGATCATGCGGGCGGCCTGCAGGATCGTGGTGCCTTCCGGGACCTCGATCTGGACGCCATCTATGGTGACCTTCGGCATGGCTTAAGCGGTCGCGAATTTGGCATTCCGCACGAAAGGTTCCTTGGCGAAGTGCTTCGGGTCCTTCACTTTCTGCGGGAAACGCACGTGATACTCGAACTCGTCCCGGAAGTGCCGGATGGCCGATGCCACGGGCCAGGCCGCCGCATCGCCCAGCGGGCAGATGGTGTTCCCTTCGATCTTCCGCTGGATGTCCCAGAGCAGGTCGATGTCCTCCATGCGGCCCTCCCCGTGCTCCAGACGCTCCAGCACCTTCTCCAGCCAGCCGGTGCCCTCGCGGCAGGGGCTGCACTGGCCGCAGCTCTCGTGGTGATAGAAGCGGGCGTGGTTCCAGGTGCTGCGCACGATGCACTGGGCATCGTTATAAGCATAGAAGCCACCCGAGCCGAGCATGGTGCCGCTGGCGAAGCCGCCATCGCTCAGGCTCTCGTAGGTCATCAGGCGGCTCTCACCGGCAGCGGTCTTGAGGAACAGCTCGTAGGGCACGATGGGCACGCTGCTGCCCCCGGGCACCACGGCCTTGAAGGCCCGGCCTTCGACCCCACCGCACCATTCATCGCTGTTGATGAACTCGTCGCAGCTCACGCCCAGCTCGATCTCGTACACGCCGGGGCGCTTGATGTTGCCGCCCGCGCTGATCAGCTTGGTGCCGGTGCTCTTGCCCACACCGATCTTGGCATACTCCTCACCGCCGTCGTTCACGATGGGGACCACGGCAGCGATGGTCTCCACGTTGTTCACCACCGTGGGGCGGTCGTAGAGGCCCTTCACGGCGGGGAAGGGCGGCTTGATGCGGGGATTGCCGCGCTTGCCCTCCAGGCTCTCCAGCAGGGCCGTCTCCTCGCCGCAGATGTAGGCGCCTGCGCCCACCTGCACATGGATGTCCAGGTCGTAGCCCGTGCCCAGGATGTTCTTCCCGAGCCAGCCGGCGGCATAAGCCTCGGCGATGGCCCGTTCCAGGATGCGGCTCACGTAGAAGTACTCGCCGCGGATGTAGATGAAGCTCAGGTTCGAGCCCAGCGCGTAGCTGGCCGTCACCATACCCTCGATCAGCAGGTGGGGGATCCGCTCCATCAGGTAGCGGTCCTTGAAGGTGCCGGGCTCGCTCTCGTCGGCGTTCACCACCAGGTGGCGGGGCACGCCTTCGGGCTTGGCTAGGAAGCTCCACTTCATGCCCGTGGGGAAGCCAGCGCCACCGCGGCCGCGCAGGCCGCTCTTCTTCACCTCCTCCACCACGGCCTCGGGGCTCATGGTGCGCAGGGCCTTCTCCACACTGCGGTAACCGCCCTTGGCGCGGTAGGTCTCCAGGCCCTGGATGCCCGGCACGTCGGCGTGTTCGAGTAGCAGTTTGCGGCCCATCAGCGGTCGGTGTAGTTGGTGCGCTGGTCCCGTGCGCGCAGTTGGTCGATCAGGGCATCCACCCGTTCGATGGTGAGGTCCTCGTGGTAGCCAGCACCGCACTGAAGCATGGGACCGGTGCCGCAGCTGCCCAGGCACTCCACCGCCTTCAGGGTGAACATGCCGTCCTTGGTGGTCTCCCCGGCGTGGATGCCCAGCTTGCGCTCCAGGTGGGCGATGATCTCGTCACTGCCGCGCAGCATGCAGGGTGTGGTCCGGCACACGTCGAGCACATAGGTGCCCACCGGGTGCAGGTTGAACATGCTGTAGAAGCTGGCCACCTCGTACACCTCGATATGCTGCAGGCCCAGCAGGTGCGCCACGGCGTCCATCGCGTTCACGCTCAGCCAGCCGTCGTTCTCGGCCTGGGCGATGTGCAGGATGGGGATGAGCGCGCTCTTGCTTCGGCCCTGCGGATAGCGGGCGATGATGGAACGGCATTCGGCCAGGGCGGCCTCGCTGAAGGCGAAGGGCAGGGTGCCGGCCGTGGTGGTGATGGGTCGTGTACGGGCTGACATCACGCGTCGAGTTCACCGGCGATCACGTTCAAGCTGCTCATGGTGAGGATGGCATCGCTCAGCATGCTGCCCTTGATCATCTCCGGGAAGGCCTGGTAATAAATGAAACACGGACGCCGCAGGTGCAGGCGGAAGGGGGTGCGGCCACCATCGCTCACCAGGTAGAACCCCAGCTCACCGTTGCCGCCCTCCACACAGTGGTACACCTCGCCCACCGGCACCTCGGTCTCGCCCATGACGATCTTGAAGTGCCAGATGAGGGGCTCCATGGCGCTGTACACCTCCTCCTTGGGCGGCAGCACCCATTCGGGGGCGTCGGCACGGAAGGTGGTCTTGTCGGACAGCTTGTCCAGTTTGTCCAGGGCCTGGCGGATGATGGAGAGGCTCTCCCACATCTCCTGCTGGCGCACCATGAAGCGATCGTAGGTGTCGCCGCTCTGGCCCACGGGGATGATGAAATCGAACTCGTCGTAGCTGCTGTACGGGTTGGCCACGCGCACGTCGTAGTCCACCCCGCAGGCCCGCAGGTTCGGTCCGGTGAAGCCGTACTCCAGGGCGCGGTCGGCGGGGAAGGGACAGCAGTTCACCGTGCGGTCCATGAAGATGCGGTTGCGCACCAGCATGCTCTCGAACTCCTTGAGGGCGGCGGGCAGCTCCTTCACGATGGCGCGGATGCGCTTCCACGCCTCATCGCTCCAGTTGCGCTCCCAGCCACCGATGCGGCCCATGTTGGTGGTGAGCCGTGCACCGCAGATCTCCTCGTACACATCGTAGATCCGCTCGCGCCACTGGTACACGTACAGGAAGGGCGTGGTGGCCCCGGCGTCCTGGCCGATGATGGTGTTGCAGATGATGTGGTCGGCGATGCGCGCCAGTTCCATCACGACCACCCGCATGTACTGCACGCGCTTGGGCACCTCGATGCCCGCCAGCTTCTCCACCGTCATGTGCCAGCCCATGTTGTTGATGGGGGCACTGCAGTAGTTCATCCGGTCCGTGAGGGTGGTGATCTGGTAGAACGGGCGGCGTTCGGCCAGCTTCTCGAAGGCGCGGTGGATGTAGCCGATGGTCTGCTCGGCGTCCAGGATCACCTCCCCGTCCAGGGTGAGCACGTTCTGGAAGATGCCGTGCGTGGCCGGGTGGGTGGGACCCAGGTTCAACGTGGTGAGCTCGCGCAGGTCGCGGCCCTCCACGTGGTCCAGCATCCAGAAATCAGGGCGTTCAGGCTGCTTCATCGGCCGAAGAAGGTGTCGTCCTTGTCGCGTCGGGTGGGGTCCTCCAGCGGATAATCCTTCCGCAGGGGGAAGGCCGGGAAGTCCTCCATGTTGAGGATGCGCTTCAGATTGGGGTGTCCGGTGAACTTCAATCCGAAGAAGTCCCAGGTCTCCCGTTCCATCCAGTTGGCCGTGGCCCACAGGTCGGTCACCGTGGGGAACACGGCATCGGCCAGGGTGGTGCGGCTCTTCACCCGGATGCGGTGCCCCGCCCGCATGTTGTGCAGGTGGTACACGATGCCGAGCTCCTTCTCCTCGCCGGGGAAGTGCATGCCGCACAGGGTGGTGAGGAAGGTGAAGCCGAGCTCGTCGCGCAGATGGCGCAGCACCTCGTGAAGGCCCGCCTTGTGCACATGCACGCAGAGCAGGTCGCCCTCCGGCCCCACCTGGTGCACGTGGTCGGGGAACCGGGCCATGTGCTCCTGCACCAGCTGGTCGCGGTCGGTCCGCACGTTGGTCGCAGGCATGGTCAGTCGATGGCGTATTTGGTCAGCAGGTCGGCATACTCCTGGCTGTAGCGCCGGCGCATGCCCTCGTGGGCCGCCAGCTCCTGGATGCGGAGGATGCCGTCGATGATCTGTTCAGGACGGGGCGGGCAGCCGGGGATGTAGACATCCACCGGGATCACCCGGTCGATGCCCTGCAGCACGCTGTAGGTGTCGAAGATGCCGCCCGTGCTCGCACAAGCCCCCATGCTCAGCACCCATTTGGGCTCGGCCATCTGCATGTACACCTCGCGCAGCACCGGGGCCATCTTCTTGGCGATGGTGCCCATCACCATCAGCAGGTCGCTCTGGCGGGGGCTGAAGCTGAGGCGCTCCATGCCGAAGCGGCTCAGGTCATAGTGCGAGCTCATGGCGCTCATGAACTCGATGCCGCAGCACGAGGTGGCGAAGGGCAGCGGCCACAGGCTGTTCTTGCGGGCCAGGCCCACGGCCTGCTCCAGCGAGGTGGCGAAGAAACCCGACCCCATGTGGCCCTCCGGGGGAGCGGCCAGGGTCGGCTTCTGACGTTCAAGTGACCGTTCGTCCATTATTCGAAGCGCATGACGCCCTTGCGGAGCACGTAGAACAGCCCGGCGAGGACAAATACCACGAACACGACCATTTCCACGAAGCCAACAAGCCCGAGGGTCTTGAAGTTCACCGCCCAGGGATAGAGGAAGATGACCTCCACGTCAAAGAGCACGAACAGGATGGCGATGAGGAGGTACTTCACCGAGAAGGGCGAACGGGCGTTGCCCTGTTGCTCGATGCCACACTCAAAGTTCTCGTCCTTCTTACGCCCCCGGAGCTTCGGACCCACCCAGGCCGCCAGCGAGAGGGTGAAGCCCACGAAGCCCAGGGCGAGCAGCGTCTGGAGGACGATGGGCAGGTAATCGACCGGTCCTGAAATGGGTTCCATCGGTGTATGCTGCGCTTGGGGTGCGCAAATGTATGCTCCCCGGATCATCCGCACCCTGATCGGAAGGCCTTTTCAGGCGCTGCACCCGGGGGCCGCTCCGAGGGGTCCCGGACCGGCATCTGGCACCAGAGGGCGAACTTCGCCCCGCCCGCCGATGCCCATCGCCTTTGCGGCCCATGCATGTCCTCCCTCCCCTGGATGTCCGCCACCGAGGCCGTGCGCCTGGTGAACAGCGGCGACCGCGTCTTCATCCACGGTAGCGCCGCCACCCCCGTGCGCCTGGTGCGCGCCCTGCTGGACCGCCATGCCGAGCTGCACGATGTGGAGCTCACCGCCATCAGCACCTTCGGGGACCTGGGCTTCGACCGGCCCGAGGTGCAGGGCCCCTTCTACCTGAACTCGCTCTTCGTGAGCGCCAACATGCGCAGCATGGTGGATGGGCCTTACGGCGACTATGTGCCCGTCTTCCTCAGCGAGATCCCGCGCCTCTTCGAGAAGGGCATCCTTCCGCTCGATGTGGCGCTGGTGCATGTGTCGCCGCCCGACCGGCACGGCTGGTGCTCCCTGGGCGTGAGCGTGGACGTGGCCCGCAGCGCCGTGCGCAACGCCCGCACCCTCATTGCGCAGGTGAACCCGAACATGCCCCGCACCCTCGGCGACGGCCATGTGCATATCAGCCGCTTCGCCGCGCTGGTGGAGGTGAACGACCCGCTGCCCGAGGTGGACTACGCCGCACAGGTGGGGCCGAAGGAGCGCCGCATCGCCGAGCTCGTCAGCGCCCTGGTGGAGGATGGCAGCACCCTGCAGCTGGGCATCGGCGCCATCCCCGACGCCATCCTGGGTGCACTAGGCGGCCACAAGGACCTCGGCATCCACACCGAGATGTGCTCCAACGGCATCATCGAGCTGGTGCGCAGCGGCGTGGTCACCAACAAGTACAAGAAGAAACACCGCGGCAAGGTGGCCACCGCCTTCGCCTTCGGCACCCGCCGCCTCTACGACCTGGTGGACGACAACCCCTTCTTCACCTTCCTCGACGCGCAGTACGTCAACGATGGCAAGGTGATCCGCGAGAACCCCAAGGTGGTGGCCGTCAACAGCGCCATCGAGGTGGACTTCACCGGCCAGGTGTGCGCGGACAGCATCGGCACCTACCAGTTCAGCGGCGTGGGCGGGCAGATGGACTTCATGCGCGGGGCGGCCCTGAGCGAGGGCGGCAAGCCCATCATCGCCCTGTGCAGCACCACCGCCAAGGGTGCCAGCAAGATCGTCCCCTTCCTGAAGCCCGGCGCCGGTGTGGTCACCACCCGGGCCCACGTGCACTACGTGGTCACCGAACACGGCGTGGCCTACCTCTACGGCAAGAACCTGCAGCAGCGCGCCCAGGCGTTGACGGACATCGCCGCCCCGGAACACCGGGAGGAGCTGGAGAAGGCGTATCGGGAGCGGTTCGAGAAGCACCGTAGCTGATCGCGGACGCAACATGCGTCCCACCGCAACAAGGGGATCAAGTTCACATCGACCTTGGGTTCCTCCTGAAGGGCTCACGACTGCACGTAGAGCAGAACGAGCAGCGCACCAATGAATAGTATACCCACCAACAAGGTGAGGAACTGTACGAGCTCACGCAGGGAATGACGCGTCGAGCTCAGCACGCTGCGCCCATAGAGCGCCAGCACAAGAAGTACCAGACCAATGCTCACCACGTATGCCATTGACGCTCCATGATGCTGTTGACGGCTACATATCGCCCCTCTTCCAGCTGACCGAGCACGGTGCTCACGATACCCGGCACTCGAAAGTCCACGTGCGCAATGCCTGCTTCAGGCAGCTTGTGCACGAACGGCAAGGCCACCAAGGGATGGTCGGGGCGATGTTCCGGCATGGCACGTAAAAGCACGTTCTGGAACGTGCTGCTCCGTGCATCCAGGAAACAACCCACGTGATAGGCCGTGCTGAACGTCCTCAACACTTCGCCGATCCGCTTCTGGCGTTGGCACATGCGATGCATCTGAAGGTCCCAGGTGCCGGCCAGCAGCTGGGCGGCCATCGGATGGATGCGTGCATTCAAAGGGCTGAAGGCCGCAAAGAAGCCAAGCTCCTTCTTCTGGCGCTCGGGATGCGCGGCCACCTGCAGCAGCCGCTCATAGAGTTGCGGGTCGTCCGTGAGCACGGCACCCCCTTCGCCCGCGGAAATGCCCTTGTCCGTTACAAAGGAGGTGACCACCACATGCGCATGGTGGCCGGCAGCCTTCCCCATATGGTCGAATGCGCCCAAGCTGCAAGCGCTGTCACTGATGAACAGCAGCCCATGCGCATCGCAGAACTCCCGGATACGGGGGCCCTCGGCCCTGGTACCGCCTTGATCGGGCACCAGAACGGCGGCCGTCCGCGTGCTGATGCAGAGCTTGATGAACTCCGGGGCCAGGTTCAGGTCATCATGGCGGAGGGCACCGAGGGCCATGGTATTCCCCAGCATCGCGAAGGGTCCGATGGACCCACCCCAGTTCAAGGGGGAGGTCAGGACCTCCTTGCCGCGCAGATCGGCGGCCAAGGCCGTGGCGAGCAAGCCCGTGGTGGCGTTGCAGGTGCTCAAGCAGTACTTCTTCCCGAAGTGGGACTTCAGCTTCTGCTCCAGCGCGTGTACCGCGCCTGTACCGGCGATCTGCTCACGGGTTGAAGAGCGCTCCAGGAGCAGCAGCTGCTCATGCTTGAGGAAGTAGGTGTTGCTCATGACGTCAGATGTTCACCTGCGAACGAAGCATCTCGACGGTTTTCCCGAGTTCCTGCTGGTCGATGGCGCCCGTGGTGGGGTCCACGAAGGGCTTGATGTGCTGGGGCAGCGGGAAGTCCGGGTGGAACGCGCCCGTGGCCGCGTCATGCCAAGGCAGCATGAGGCTCGAACGGCAGAACTGCAGTGCGGCCAGGTCGCCCAGCACGGTGGAGCCCTGGTCCGTGTTCCCGATGATGCTATTGGCGGCCCGATGGAGGATCTCGTTGGCCGGGACCGTCGCATCCGATACCGATCGGGCAGCGATGATGGCCTCGCGGATCTCGCGTGGCGAAGCCCCGTTCGCGTGGAATCGTGCGGATGCTTCGCGCAGCACTTGGTCGTCGAGCCCTTCCAAGCCAAGCCGGTTCGCGAGCAAACGCACGATACCCGGCATATCCTGGGCCAGCGCGCTGAACACCGGCACGACCACCCATCGCTGACGCATCGCATCGCTGATGGCGAAAGGCCGGTTGCTGGTGGCCACGATGGCCAGCCTGCCGGACAAGGAGGAATCCGCCAGGAAGGTCTGGTACATCCCCATGATGGATTGCGTGACCCCGCCGTCATGCGTGTCCTTGGTGCGGTCCATGGGCAGCATGTGCTCCACCTCATCGATCAGGCCCATGCAGTGGCCCTGGTCG
>CAUJFM010000096.1 GCA_963169595.1 Bacteroidota bacterium
TGCCGCACCACCGTTGGTGTGGAGCAGGCCTCCGTGTTGGTCGAGTGAGCTGGGTCCACTAGCGCACCCGTTCCCATTCGCCCTGCACGAGTCCGCTGGGGAAGGTCTGGCTGCGCACATGCCTCACCGCGTGCTGCGGTCTACCGGCCTTGAACAAGCGGATGCCGCCGCCCAGGAGCACCGGGATGGTGGAGATGATGTAGCGGTCGATGAGGTCGTGCAGGGCCAGGGTATGCACCAGCTGCGCGCCGCCATCGCAATAGATGCGCTGACCGTTCCGGGCCTTCAGCTCCTTCACCAGGGCCACCGGGTCGCCGAAGTGGAAGCGGATGCGCTCGGTGGAGGGGCCGGGTCGTGAGGTGATCACGTACAGCATGCGCTCCGGATGCGGGTCGGGCACGCCCATGGCCGCCACCTTTTCGTAGGTGCGGCGGCCCATGATCACGGTGTCGCAGGTGGCTACGAAGGATGCATAGCCGTAGTCCTCGCCTTCCACGGCAACGGCGTTGAGGAAGGAGAGGTCCTCATCAGGCGGTGCGATGTAGCCGTCGAGGCTTTGGGCGATGTAGACGACGAGCTCGCGGGGCATGGGTGGGCAAAACAAGGGCATTGCGGAGCAGCAGGGTGCCGGATCGTGACCTACGGTGAGCGCTCCGGACCGGCATCCGAGCGTGTGGAGGTGCACTGCTCCGCGGCCATGAGAGGATGGATTCCTTTTGCCGATGCCCACCGGGTGGGCTCAACCGCACAGGATGCGGCGGTGGTAGTCCAGTTGACCGAGGTGGTAGTTGAGGTGCCCGTGGAGGTGCATCAGCAGTTCATCCGTGCGCCATTCCCGGTCCATGAGATGCTGCGGGAAGGTGTGTGCGAGCGCTGTGGGCTCGAGCGCGGCCAGTGTTCCCAGCACCTCCATGCGCATGCGGTCCACCTCGGCGAGCAGTTCCGCGCGGGTCAAGCCTCGTGCGCTGAACTCATGTTCGCGGTCGCGCACGTAGGCCTGTCCGCCCAACGTGTGGCCGATGAAATGCCGCAGGTTCCCGCACAGGTGCAGGCACAGGGTGCCGCCGGGGTTGCTGATGGCACCGGCCGTGCGCCACAGGGAGGCATCGTCCGGATAGGCGGCCACAGCATCGCGCAGGCGCTGCAGGTCGCGGGCATAGAGGTCGTGCAACGGGGTGGTCATGTTGGAAAGTTAGCCGCACCACACCCTCGGCAAAAGATGTGAGATGGTTGACCCCGGTGGCCATGGACCCTAATTTCGGACGCCAAATCTTCCATCCATGATCAGGAACCTTACGCTGCTCTCCCTGCTTCTTTCCACCGCCGTTCAAGCCCAGGTCACCGTGCAGTACAGCATGCTGGACCCCAACGGCATGCAGCTCACCATGTACCTGCTCACCGATCCCGGATCGGCCACCGAGCCTTCCAACGGCACCAACCAGACATGGGACCTGAGCACCGTGACCCTGCAGCCCATCGGCACGCTGGACTTCATTTCCGCGACCGGTACGCCCTATGCCGCCACCTATCCGGCCGCCAACTGGGTGTGGAGACAGAACGTCACCGGCCTGGGCAGCCAGTACATGTACCTCAACTTCAGCACCAGCGCCGTGGAGGTGCTGGCCACCGAGGTGCCGCTGCAGACGAACAACTACACCAACCCGAAGACCGTGCTGCAGTTCCCCTTCAGCCTGGGCCAGAGCGTGACGGACACCTACACGGACAACGATGGTACTTCCTCCGTCACCTGGACCTACGCGGGCCATGGCACGGCCATCACCCCGGTGGGCACCTTCTCCAACATCGTGAAGGTGACGAGCACCGAGGATGACCTGGTGCTGTGGAACACCGCCCCGCTGCACCCCATGGTGATCGATGATGGCAGTTCGGTGCTGGTCTTCGGGCCCACCACGGCGGGCATCGGTGAGCAGGCAGCCCTGACAGCATTGACCTATCCCAACCCCTGCACCGACGTGCTCTACGTGGATGTGAACACCGCCGCACCCTGGTCGCTGGTGGACCTGCAGGGCCGTACCCTGGCCACCGGTTCGTTCATGGGCTGGGGAACGCAGGTGATCGACATCGCGGCGCTGGCCACCGGCAGCTACGTGCTGGTGCTGGGTGAAGGGGCCGTTCGGCGCTCCGTGCGCTTCAGCAAGGCCTGATCGGATACCGCATCACAGGGCGGGCCGGGGACCATCCGGCCCGCCCTGTTCGTTCCCGCGCGTCGGCGCCGCCCCCTTTCGGTGCGATCTTCGCGCCCCGGTAGCTCCTTGGCATGGCCCTTTCGCGCCCTTTCCTGCGTGTATCGCTCCTGCTGCTGGTCCTGTGGACCGGCCGTGCGGTGGCGCAGTGCACGGGCACCCCGGTGAGCTCGTTCCCCTACGTGGAGGGCTTCGAGGCGGGTCCGGCCTGGACCAGCGGCGGTTTCGGTAACGACTGGGCCTGGGGAACACCCGCCCACCCGCTCATCAACAGTGCCGGTGGCGGTACCAACAGCTGGTGCGTGGGTGGCCTCACCGGAACGGGCTATGCACCCGATGCCCTCAACTGGCTGGAGAGCCCCTGTTTCGACCTCAGCGCGCTGGACTATCCGGTGATCTCGTTCAAGATATTCTGGGAGACCGAACGCATCTACGATGGCATGGTGCTGCAGTACTCATTGAACGGCGGCACCAATTGGAGCAATGTGGGCGCCTTCGGCGACCCGGTCGACTGCCTCAACCAGAACTGGTACAACGCGGGCAGCATCAACAACCTGGACGGTGTGTCGCCCCAGCATGGTTGGAGCGGTCGTGTGGGCCCCGATGCCGGGAATTGCGCGGGTGGCCAGGGCAGCGGCCAATGGGTCACCGCCTCACACTGCCTCACCGGTCTGGCTGGTCAGCCCAGTGTCAAGTTCAGGTTCCTCTTCGGCGCAGGCACCATCTGCAACAACTTCGACGGCATCGCCATCGACGACATCCGCATCGAGGAGCAGCCCCAGGCCACGGCCCAGCTGGACGCTGACTGCACGTCGGGCACGCCCACCTTCACGCTCACCATGACCCAGCTGTGCGCCGTGGACGTGGTGTGGAACTTCGGCGATCCCGCCTCGGGCGCGGCCAACACCGCCGATGGGCCGCTCGTGCAGCATGACTTCTCCGCACCGGGGAGCTACACAGTGACGGCCACGGCCACCACCCCGTGCGGCCAGCAGATCAACAGGACACAGGTGTTCGAGGTGATCGATGTGCAACTGATCGCCACGTCCGCCACCTGCGACGCCACCAATGGTTCGCTGGAGGCGGTGGTCACGGGGGGCGTCGGGCCCTTCACCTACCAGTGGGATCCCGCACTGAGCAATGCCGCCTTGCAGACCGGACTGCCCGCGGGCACCTGGACGGTGACGGTGCTCAACGCGCAAGGCTGTGCCGCATCGGCCACGGGCACGGTCACCGTGGGCAGCTCAGGGCTCGGCGTCACGGCCACGGCCACGGACGAGACCTGCGCCGGTGCTTCCGATGGCACGGCCACGGCGGTGGTGACCGGTGGTCCGGCCACGTCCGTTTCGTGGAGCCCTACAGGCGCCTCGGAGCTGAGCATCTCGGGCCTGGTCCCCGGTACGTACACGGTAACGGTGGACGATGCCGATGGCTGCGAGGCCTCGGCCAGCGTCACCGTGGATGCTGCACCCGACTTGGCCCTTTCCGCCGAGCAACCCCCGCCGGTCTGCGCGGGTGAAGCGATCACCCTGCAGGCCACCGCCACGGGCGGCACCGGTCCGCTCACCTACACCTGGTCGCCCGATGGGCCGGAGGTCACGCCCGTGCAGAGCGGTACCTGGACCGTGAGCGTCACGGATGCCAACGGGTGTAGTGCCGGGCCGGTGGATGTGGCGGTGCAGGTGGTCTCCTTGTCGCAGCCTTCCTTGGTGGTGGCGCCGGATACCGTTTGCACGGGCGGTTGTGTTGCTTACCAGTTCGTTCCGCAGGCCGGTCTCACCGCTGCGTTCGATCACGGCGATGGCAGCACGGGCAACGATCCGGAGCACTGCTTCCTCACACCGGGATCCTACATGGTGACCTTGACGCTGAGCGATGCCAATGGCTGTTCAGCATCCACCACGGCGCCCGTTGCGGTGCTGCCCGTGCCGCAGGCCCTCTTTGCCGCGCCTTCGGTGGCCATCATCTCCGAGCCGCCGGTCACCCTCATGGCCGTGGGTGGAGGTGCCACGGCGTGGACCTGGGCCATCGATGGTCCGGGTACAGCGATCACCGCCGATGGTCCGGTGCTGCTGTTCTCCCCGCCAGAGGTGGGCTGCTACACCGTGACGCATGTGGCCATCAATTCCCTGGGTTGTGCCGATACCACCAGCGGCCCTCTGTGCGTGGAGGATGACTTCGCCGTGTATGCGCCCAACTCCTTCACGCCGAACGATGATGCCATCAACGATGCCTTTGTGGTGGTGACCAGTGTGCAGCGGCCTGAACTGTTCGAGCTGCGCATCTGGGACCGCTGGGGCCGCGAGGTGTTCACGGGCAACGCACCGGAGGCCGGTTGGGACGGATCGGGCTGGCCGGTGGGCATCTACGCCTGGACCCTGCGGATGCGCGATTCGGAGGGCGGGTTGCGCGAGGCCCGCGGCCACGTTACGCTGCTGCGTTGAGCGGGATCACGCGGGCTCGGTGTGCCGCTTCCACGCCTTCACCCCTTCGTACCAGACCACGCTGGCCAGGCCCAACAGCACGGCCACCACTTGCTGTCCGCCGGTGGGTGTGGACAGCTGGAAGAAGTCGCGGAGCACGGGTACGTGCAGCAAGGCCAGCAGCAGCACCACGGTGGCGAGCAGGATGCCGCGGATGAGCGGATTGCGGTAGGCGAGCGTGGTGAGGATGCTGTGGCGGAACGAACGGTTCACGAGCGTGAGCGCGATGTTGGCCACCACCAGGGTGATGAACACCTGGGTGCGCACGCCATACTCGTCGAGCCCTTGTTGCACCGCCCACTGGTAGCTCCCCAAGGTGCCAACGGTGATCATCAGCCCCTGCACCAGACTGGTGCGCAGTTCGGTCCACGAGAGGAAGGTGAGGTCCAAGCGGCGCGGTGGTCGCTGCATGGTGCCGGCCTCCATCGGTTCGTTCTCGTAGGCGATGCTGCACGTGGGGCCCATCAGCAGCTCCAGGAAGATGACGTGTACCGGGGTGAAGATGTCCGGATAGGCCCAGCCCAGCAGCAAGGGCAGGGACACGGTGAGGATGATGGGGATGTGGATGCTGATGATGTACTGGATGGCCTTCTTCAGGTTGCTGTAGATGCGACGACCGGCGGCCACGGCGTCCACCATGCGGCCCAGGTCATCGTCCATCAGCACCAGCGCGGCGGCCTCCTTCGCCAGTTCGCTGCCACGTTGGCCCATGGCCACCCCGATGTCCGCCGCCTTCAGCGCAGGGCCGTCGTTCACCCCATCGCCGGTCATGGCCACGATGTGCCCCTGTGCCTTCAGGGCCTTCACCACGCGCAGCTTGGCCTCGGGGAACATGCGCGTGTAGCAGTTGCTGGTCCGCACCACCGCGTCCAGCTGTTCCTCGGTGAGCGACCGCACGGCCTCGCCATCCATCACCTCACCGGTGATCCCGAAGCCCACCGCGCGCGCCACGGCCTGCGTGGTGGTGGCATTGTCGCCGGTGATGATCACCGTGCGGATGCCCGCTTGGTGGAAGCTGTTGAACACATCGGCCATGTTCGCTTTCGGCGGGTCGTGGAAAGCGACGAGGCCGAGGTAGCTGGTGCACAGTTCCTGTTGCGTGGCCGGGTAGGTGGTCCCCTCGTGCAGGGTGAGCCCCACCGCCAGCACGCGGTAGCCCTGTGCGGCCAGGGCATCCACCTGCGCCAGCACAGTGCGCTGCTCCTCCGCGCTCATTCCGCTGCAGGTCAGGATGGCCTCCGGTGCGCCCTTGGCCGCGATGATGCGACGTCCCGTGTCATCGGCGAACACATGGGTCATCATCGGCGGGAGGCCGCTCAGCGGGTATTCATGCACCATGCGGAAGGCGGGGCGCTCATCCACCGGCGCCAGGCGGGCATAGGCGGCGTGAAGCGCCTTCTCCATGGGGTCGAAGGGCACGGGCTCACTCGCCCACATCGCGGTGGCGAGGAAGCGCAGGCCGGGCTCATCGCGCAGGTCCTCAGGTGCACGTGGGTGCGACTCACCCTTCAGGTGCACCGCCGCCAGCTCCATGCGGTTCTCGGTGATGGTGCCGGTCTTGTCGGTGCAGATCACGGTGGCGGCGCCCAGGGTCTCCACGGTGCGGGCCTGTTTCACCAGCACGCCCAGCCGCATCATGCGCCAGGCGCCCAGCGCCATGAAGGTGGTGAAGGCCACGGGGATCTCCTCGGGCAGGATGCTCATGGCCAGCGTGAGACCCTTCAACAGGCTGTCCAGCAGGTCGCCGCTGGCCAGGTAGTTCAAGCCCCACACCAGGGCGAAGAACAGCGCGCCCACCAGGGCCATGCGCCGCACGAAGCGCCGGATCTGGCGTTCCAGCGGCGACCGCTCAGCGGCAAGCCCGGCCAGGGTGGTGCCGATGCGCCCCAGCTCGGTGTCCCTGCCCACCGCCGTGACACGCACCACCGCCAGACCGCCCACGGCCTGCGTGCCCCGGTACACGTGACCGGAGCGGTCCTCGGTCACGGACTTCGATACGGAGAATGCCTCGCCGGTGAGGATGGACTCGTTCACCGCGAAGTCGTTCGCATGCACCACCTGTCCGTCGGCGGGGACCAGGCTGCCTTCGCTCACCACCGCCAGGTCGCCCACCACCAGTTCCTCCGCGGTCAGCTCCACCACCGCGTTGTTGCGGATCACGCGGGCCTTGGCCTCTGCGAAGCGGGCCAGGGCCTCCAATGCACGTCGGCTGCGGTGGTCCTGGTACAGGGAGATCGCGCTCACCAGCACGATGGCCCCCAGCATGAACCACGCCTCGCTGCGCTGTCCCAGCAGGAAGTAGATGATCCCCGCCGCCACCAGGAGCAGGAACATGGGCTCCTTCACAGTGGACCATAAGGCCACCCATAGCCCATCGTGCGTGCGTTGTTCCAGGTCGTTGCTCCCATGTGCCTTCCGGGAGGCCTCCACGTCGGTGTCGTTAAGACCAGCGAAGGGGAAGGGGTTGGTGGCCATGGCGGGCGTTTGCCGTCGTCAAGGTAGCCGCTTGCTCCGAATGCCCATGCTGGCCGGCTGGAGGGTCGTCAGGATGAGGTGGTCCATTCCGCTCACCACGAAAGGACCGTGACCGACCGAAGGTCACCACCCGTCTTCAGGATACACCCTGCCCCGGGCCGCACAGGGCCTCAGCATCGGCCAGCACGGCGGCGAAGCGCGGCGGCCTCACCAAGGCATCATGCAGGGCCTCCGGATGTTCCAGCACATCGCGCACCAGCACCAGCCCCCGTTGCAACAGGCGCTCCTTCTCGGCCTTGGTGAGGCTGCCCAGACAGGTGAGCGGATAGAGGCCGCTACGGTCGATGCGGTCGCGCAGGCTGCCCTTCGCGGGGTGGTCCCAGCTCACCATGCGCAGGCCGGCGCATTGGCCGTATTGCAGCGCATCGCTGGTGAAGCGCGTGTTGGTCACCAGCCAGCCCTGCAGATGACGGGTGCCGTTGTCGGGGTGCGTGCGCCATTGCTCGGCCACATCGAGGAAGCGGGCCTGGATGTAGAGCGGCACCTTCACATCGCAGATGCGCCCGGGTGTGTTGTGGTACTTGCACTCCACCACGTAGTGCTGGGAGTCCTTGTCCGCCACCACGTCCACCTCGTGCGCCACGCAACGGCCCTGTACGGTGACGCCCACTTGGACCGTGTACCCATCGTGTGCCAGGATACGCCCGATGAACCGCTCGAACGGGAAGCCGGAAGGGCCGAGGTCGAGGATGCCCTGCTTCAGCCGGTACCGCGCTGCGGTCCGGTGCGACCGTTTGTGCAGCAGTCCGAAGGCCATGCGGTAGAGCTGCCGGGTGGACATGCCCTGGGAGATCCGCGCTGCCACCTGCTCCACGATGGCGGAGGCCACCTCAGGTTCCGCACCGGCACGTTGCAGGGAGGTGCGCAGCTTGTCTTCGTCGAAAGGGACCAGTTCGCCACTGGCCTTGGTGATGTAAAGCGTGCCGGGGGTCGACATGACGGGCAAGGTACCATGGGGCTGGGTGATGGGCCATGCGCTTCATCACCCCGCCGCCTCTCCTCAGTTCACCTTCACAAGCCGCTGCGTGTGCCGCGTGCTTCGGCCGATCACCTCCACCACATAGGTGCCATTGGGCAGGTGGTGCAGATCGAGCGTGGTCTGTGCGGCGGTCAGTTGATCCGCATGCACCAGGCTGCCCACGGCATTGAACACATGCACGGCACCGAGTTCAGTGCCATCAGGCACCTGCAGTGTGATGGTTCCCGTTGTGGGGTTCGGCCAGATCATGGCGGCAGCGTTCACATCGGGGGTCCCGATGCCGGTGGTCAGGTCGCCACCCCGACCCCACACGCCCTCGCGGTGCGTGCCCGCCAGCAAACGGCCGTCGTTGGTGTTCAGGAAGCAGCGCACCGAGGTGCCCGCCGGCATGCCTTCTGACGCATCGGCCCAGGTGAGCCCGCCGTCCGCACTGGCGTAAAGCCCGGGCACTGCAGCACCGGTCTGGGGCCAGCTTGCATCGAAGCCCGCGAACAGTGAATCATTGTGGAAGGCGAGCGCCCTGCAGTACGCGCTGGCCGGCAGACCGCTGTTGGCCGCCTGGAAGCTGTTGCCCCCATCGGTGCTGCGGTAGAACTGCGTGTAGGCACCGCTCTTGGCGCTCACCACGAGCAGTCCTGGCCGCGAGGCCATGGCCTCGATCTGCAGCACGCCGCTCAGTCCGTTGAGCACCGTCCAGGTGGTGCCATTGGTGGTGCGCTGCAGGCCGCTCGTGGTGCCGGCATAGAGGGCGCCATCGGCAACGTGCAGGGTTGTCACCAGGTTGGGGGAGGGGATGGACTGCCAGGTGAGGCCATCGTTCACGCTGCGGAAGATGCCGTCGCCGTAGGTGCTGGCGTACAGCGCGCCGTTCCAAGCCACGATCGCCGTCACATCGCCCGAAGGTCCGTTCAGCAGCAGGTTGGTCCAGGAGAGGCCGTTGTCGGTGCTGCGGTACATGTTCAGCTGCGCACTGGCCAGCAGGAAGCCCTCACCGGCGTAAAGCGCATCGAAGTTCAGTTCCACCGAGAGCCCCGCGTTGCGCGGTTGCCAAGTGTGGCCGCCATCGAGGCTCATGTGCACCCCTTCGCTCTGTCCCGCCTCCGTGCTGCGCGTGGTGGCGAACAGGCGGTCACCGGCATCCACCATGGTCACCAGGCTGGTGTGCGGGATCCCGCCATCGGTGTGGCTCCACTGGGGCTCGGTGCCCGTGCCGCGCCAGATGCCGCGGTTGGTGGCCAGCAGCAGGTCGCCACCGCTGCGCACCAGGGTGTGGGGCAGCAGTGAGGGGGCCAGACCCTGCGACACCAGGGTCCAGGTGAGCCCGCCGTCCGTGCTGCGGCGTACGCCGCCGTAAGGGTTGATCCCCAGGTGCACCGTGTTGCCCTCCACCAGCAGGGCCATGCCCTGCCAGCTGCCCACCGGTGCGCTGTAGGGCACGGTGGGGGTCCAGCTCTGGCCGTGGTCCGTGCTGCGGAACACCCCGTGCTGATTGGTGGTGAGCAGCTGATAGTCCGCATTGCCCCCGATGCGCACCGCACTGGCGAAGTTGGGCAGGCCGCTCATCAGGTTGGTCCAGGTGCTCCCCTGATCATTGGTGCGGAAGAGCATGCCCGCGCCGATGCTGTACAGGTAGGTGCCGTCGCTGCCCAGTTGCTGCATGTAGTTGCCCACTTGGTCGTTCGGGTCGGCGTCCATCCAGCTCTGTCCGCCGTTGCAGCTGCGGCGCACACCGCTGTTGTCGTTCACGCTGTAGAAGCAGCCATTGTGCCAGATGAGGTCGTTCACGGCGGTCACGTCCACGCTCTGCCAGCTGGCGCCGCCGTTGGTGCTCCGGAAAACCCCGTGGGAGTAGCCGCCCACGATCACCACGCTGCCGTTCGAGGCCAGGCTGTTGAAGAAGACCTCGGGCAGACCGGTCACCAGCGTCCAATCGGTCCCATCGCTGCTTTGGTAGAGGCCGTGTTCAGTGGCCGCGAAGTGGGTGCTGCCGTGTACCACAAGGTCCCTCACCGTACCCCCGTTGGGGCCGTCGAACCGTTCCCAGACGGCCCGGGAGGTGGAGGTGACGAGGAGCGTGGAAAGAAGCAGGAGGAACAGGATGCGTTGCATGTGCGGGTTGGTTGGTAACGATGACCAGGGCCCCATGCCATGGCAGATACAGGACGCAAATCTCCCGTGGCTGTTACAGTGGTGGCGCGGCTTTCCGAACAGAACGGGCAGGGCGTGGCGACGGAACGGGATGATCCGGTGATGGAACGGACGCCGGGGACAATGATCGCCGGCCTCTTTCGCGTTGATCGCTCATCAACCCCCTTGCCCATGCGTTCCCCGGTCCCCCTCATGCTCCTGGTCCCGCTGTGGATGCACATGCCCAGCGAGGCCGCATCGTCCTCCTTCACCCCCTTGGTCCAACTGCTGGAGGAAGGGCGCGTGACCCTTTCGGCAGAAGGCCTTGGCGACCATGGTGGGGAATGCGTGAAGGTGACCTTGCAGAACCGCAGTGGGGGCCGGTTGACCACGAGCATTCCGGTGGGCTGGCGCCTGGTGAGCGTCACCCCCGAAGTGCAGGACCTGCTGGTGGTGCGCGAGGAACTGTTGGCGGTGGCCGGTGGGGCTTCGGTCTCCGTGGTGTGCCGCGCGTTCTGCTGCGAGGCATCCGGAACGGGTCCCACCGCTGGGGAGCGGTACAAGGGCGGTCATCAGGCCTCCGAAGCGCTCACGAGGGTGGCGCAGGCGATCGCCTCCGGCGACCACCCCGATGATGCGGCCCAGCATGCCATCTGGGTGTTGAGCGACGGCCATTCCATCGCGGGCATGGGCGCGATGGACAGCTCGCGGGTGGACAGCCTGCGACTGGTGGTGAGCCGGCTCAGTGGGCAGCAGCCACCACGCTACTCCATGCGGTTCGCCGAGGAACCTGGCCGCGTCTGTTCAGGAAGGCCGGAGGCCATCTCGCGCGCCTTGGTGTACGATGTGCCGGCGGGCACGGTGTTCCACGCCGTGGTGGTGGACCGGCAGGGGCGCGTGCTACAGGTATTGGAGGACCATGCGTGGTTGGAGCCGGGACGACACCGCATGGCCTTCGATGTGGTGGTGCTGGGCTGGCCGCCGGGCACCTACGCCATCCATGCTTGGAGCACCGACCGGGCCGGAGTGCACCGATTGCCGTTCACGATCTAGTGCGCCGAAAGGTGTGCTCCGTCAGATCCCTACGCGGTAGACATCCATGGCGTTGCGCAGGATGCTGTTCGCGTGGAACCCACCAGGGTCGGGGATCTCCTCCACCAGGTCGAAGAGCACACATTCCCGGGGCAGGCCGGCAAAGAGGAGCGTGAAGTGGATCTCGCGGCCGGCGGGTACCAGCAGCCATTCGGGGGCCAGCGGGATGCCTTCCGCAAAGAGCAGTTGGCTGCGATGACCCGTGTGTCGGCAGATCAGGAAGGTGCTGGGCCAGATCCGGATGGCATCCGCCAGTCCTGCGGTGAAGTGGCAGTGCACGGTCACCTGTCCCTGTTCCTCCACCTCCACGGCAAGGTCGGGCAGCAGGAGCGTGCGTTCCTCCACGGCGGGAAGGGTGGGCTGGGCGATGTCGGGTTCCATGGTGTCGCGGGTCACGCTCAAGATAGTACGATCGGCAGGTGGTTGTCACGTGCTGTGCCGTTACTTCACGCCATGTCCATCACCCGACCCCTTCCCCTTCGTGCCCTGCCGGTGCTGTTCATGCTGTTCCTCGCCGGTCCAGCTTTGGCGCAGGTGCGTCAGGCCTACGCCCTGTTCGACGCCAAGGGCAGGGCCATCGGCCACAAGCAGCTGTTGAAGCGCACGGCGGAGGCCGAGGTGGTGCTTTTCGGCGAGCTCCACAACAACCCGGTAGCGCATTGGCTCCAACTGGTGGTGGCCCGGGAACTGGCCGCGAAGGGACCCCTGGTGATGGGCGCGGAAATGATCGAGGCCGACGACCAGGCCGCCTTGGACCGCTATCTCCGGGGCGAGATCGATGCCAAAGGCCTGGACACCCTGGCCCGGCTGTGGAAGAACCACCCCACCGACTATGCGCCCCTGGTGGACCTCGCCAAGGCGAACAAGCTCCCCTTCATCGCCACCAATGTGCCCCGCCGGTATGCGCGTGCGGTGTCACGCGGTGGTTTTGAAGCGTTGGACACGGTGCCGGAGGCCGAGCGTGCGTGGATCGCACCGCTGCCGATCGCCTTCGATCCAACGCTGCCGGGCTATGTGAGGATGCTGGAGATGATGGAGGGCCATGGCACACCGAACATGGTGAAGGCCCAGGCGCTCAAGGATGCCACCATGGCCCACTTCATCGCGAAGCACCTGAGGTCGGGGGCGCGCTTCCTGCACTTCAATGGCAGCTTCCACACCGACTTCCATGAAGGCATCGGCTGGTACCTGGCCCGCCTCCGTCCCGGTCTGCGCCAGTTCACCATCGCCACCGTGACCCAGGAGCAACTGAAGCGGTTGGATGCCGAGCACCTCGGCCGCGCCGACATCATCCTGGTGGTGGACGCTACGTTCCCGGGATCGTACTGAGCTCGGGCTCGGCCACCGCGTGTTCGGCAAAATACATGTGCAGTTCGCCCTTGCCTTTGGCATGGACCATGCCGCGGGGGATGAAGCGCAGGTCCGCTTCATCCTTCACCAAGGCGTAGGTGGCCTCGCTGATGTTCACACGGCCCACTTCACCACAGCTTTCAAGCCGGGCTGCCGTGTTCACGGTGTCGCCCCAGATGTCGTAGGCGAACTTCCGGTGACCCACCACTCCGGCCACCACGGGACCCGTGTGGATGCCGATCCGCATGGATAGCACCGGTCGCCCTTCGGCCTCGCGGTCACGACGGTGCCGCTCCATGAACCGCTGCATGGCGATCGCCGCACGGACCACGGAGGCCGCGCCGCATCGGCCCGGTTCCGGCAGGCCACCGGCCGCCACGTAGGCATCGCCCACGGTCTTGATCTTCTCCACCCCGTGACGCTCCAGGATGGTGTCGAACGCACTGAAACAGGCATCGATGGTGGCGACCAGCTCCTGTGCACCCACTTGCTCGGTGAACTGGGTGAAGTTGTGGAAGTCCGTGAACAGGATGGTGGCCTGTTCGTACTCCCGGGCGCGTGCCCTGCCATGCTGCAGGAGTTCGTGCGCCACGGACCTGGGTAGGATGTTGTAGAGCAGGTCCTGATTGCGATCGCGTTCCTGTTGCAGGAGCTTGCTGCTGCGGCGCACGTAACGCAACCGGCTCCAGAGACCGAGCGCGGCCACGACGACCAGCGTGCTCCAGAAGATGAACAGGTTGCGGGTGTTGCGCACGCGGTTGATGCCGGCCAAGTACGCGAGTTCGGTCTGCAGGCGGCCCTTGGCCGAACGCAGGCTGTCGGCCAGCTGCTGTTGTTCGAACAGGTGGCCCATCTCGATCCGCGTGATCGCACGGGCCTGTTCCGTGCTGAACAGGGAATCGCGCAGCTCCACGGCCCGCCGGAAGTAGCGCAGGGCAGGACCCGTGCGCCCCATGGCCTCGTGCGCTTTGTAGAGGCATTCACAGGCGGCTTGCTCCTCCATGGGGACCACCAGGTCGTGGGCAATGCGCAGGGCCTCCTCGCAATAGGTCACGCCCTTCGAGGGATGTCCGTCCAGGATCTCCACCTCGCCCAACCGCGACAGAATGTGACCCACCACCTGTTTGCGGGGCAGTTTCCGCCGGATGGCCAGTCCATGTTCCAGGTAGCTGCGGGCACTGTCCAACTTCGCCGCGCGGAGGAAGCATTCCGCCATGTTGGAATAGGTGATGGCCTCCCATCCCAGATCGCCTTCGCTGCGCCAGATGGCCAGGGCCTGTTGATGCCAGTGGAGGGCGCTGTCCAGCTTCCCCTCTTCCTCCAGCAGGCTGCCCAGGTTGTTGTAGATCTTGCCCATGTCGCGACGCCCGCCCTTCGCCTGCCGGAGCAGCAGGCTGCGCTGGTAGTACCAGCTGGCCTTGGCGTATTCCCGCTCATAATGATGGATGGAGCCGATGTTGTTGTAGACCTCGGCCATGCCCATCGTGTCCTGCCGCTGCTCGTGGATGCGCAGTGCATTGAAGTACTGGCTCAACGCCTGGTTCCGTTCCCCGGCGATCATGGAGAGGCTTCCTTGCAGCGTGAGCACCCGTGCCCGCAGTGCCTCGTTGTTCTCCGCACTCGCCAGGACCATGGCGGAATCCAACAGGTCGCTGGCCCGGTCGAACTCGTCGTTGCGCTGCGCCTGGATCGCCTGCCGCAGCAGGGCTTCAGCGTGTTGCTCCGTGCGGCCCTCATGGGAGGAGGCCCCACCGGACAGTGCCAAGGCCAGCCCGCAGACCAACACACCGATGCGCAGCATGACAGGGAACATGACCAAGGAAAGTTAGTGGCGTCAAGGGGGAATTGGTCCGATCCGTGCTACCTTCCTGATACCTAACCTTTGTTACCATGTGCACCTGGCGTACGCATTTGATGGGACCTATCGCCCTGTTCCTGTTGTTCTCAGGCTGCGGTGGTGGGGCAGGGCTCACCGGTCCCAGCGCGCCCGGCTTCGTGAACGTTGCGTTCGATAAGGCCGGGTTGAGCGTGCTTTTGGAGGACACCGCTTGTGTGTGGGTGCGTTTCTACAATGCCCGACGGAACGCGAAAGATGATCCCGGCTCCGTGATGGCCGTGGCCGTGAACGGGAAAGGAAAGGAATACGCGATCGCCGGCACCCCGGTGCATTACCGGTTGTCGGACAGGATCGTGGGGTCCAACGTAAGCTACTTGGAGTGGGGGCGGGTGAAGGCCGTTGATGGCTGCAACTGGATGCGTGCTGCCGGAAAGGACGTGGTGGCCTGCGACATGTCCGCCAGGGTCCTGCGGAAGATGTTGTCCATTTCAACATGCAACGGCATTCTGGTGACACCGGCCTCCACCCCGGACCGCGCTTTGACCATGCGGTTCGCGGCCGCCACCCTGAGCGGCGGGGTGGCGCGGGAGCTCACGGGGCCAGGCACCTCGGTGATCTGTGGTGAGCCTTGCCCGGTGTTGTGCAGCGACGATGTGGACTACGTGCACGACGAGCCCTGAGGCAGTGACGGTGCGGCCTACCTTTCGTGCCGTCATGAAGCATCTTCCGGTACTTGCCGGCATCGTCGCCGGGCTTTTCGTTCATCAGGCCCAGGCCCAGGTGCCCATCTGCACCATCCAGGGCAGCAGCAACGCCAGTGCCTACGAGGGACAGGTGGTCACCACCACGGGTGTCGTCACCGCCGTGTTCCTGGGCAGTGGCACCCTGGGTGGCTACTTCCTGGAGGACCCCACCTGCGACAGCAACCCCGCCACCAGCAACGGCATCTTCGTGTACCACCCCACGGCCGGCAGCATCGCCGTGGGTCAGCGCGTGCAGGTGACCGGTGAAGTGGATGAGTTCCAGGGCCTCACCGAACTGCGCAACGTCAGCAGCCTGCAGGTGTTGGGCCTGGGCACCGTTACACCCACCGTACTGCAACTGCCGGTGGCCTCCCTCACCGACTGGGAACGCTATGAGGGGATGGTCCTCCAGTTCCCCCAGACCCTGGTGGTGACCGACAACAGTGATTGGGCCCAGTATGGTGAGGTGGCGCTGGCCCCCGAGCGCCTCATGCACCCCACCAATGCCATCGACCCCAACGATGCCGTGGCCGACGGCACCACCAGCACCGGCTTCGGCAATGTGGCCGCCGTGACCACGGCGGCCACGACGAACGCACGCAGTGTGGTGCGGTTGGATGATGGCCGCACGGACAATTTCCCGGAGCCCCTGCCGCTCACCGGACCGGAAGGCACCATCCGCGTGGGCAGCACCATCACCGGGCTGACCGCCGTGCTCACCTACACCTTCAGCAACTACCGGCTGCATGCCGTGGGGGCCGTGCCCGTGGTCCATGCCCTTCGGCCTGCCGTGCCCGAGGTGGGTGGCGATATCCGTGTGGCGGGGTTCAACGTGCTGAACTACTGGACCACCCTGGGTGAATGGGGCGCAGGGGACAGCGGCGAACTGCAGCGGCAGCGCACCAAGCTGGTGGCGGCGTTGCAGGGGCTCAATGCGGATGCCTTCGCCCTGTGCGAACTGGAGAACAACGATGTCGCCTGGGCCGACCTGCTCAACGCCCTGAACAACGCGGTGGGCAGTGGCGCCTATGCCTGCCTGGAGGTGGATGCCTCAGGGGGCGGCACCAAGACCGTGATCTTCTACCGGCCGGCGGTGCTCACCCCGGTCACCCAGCTCTACAGTCTGTACACCAGCACTTTCCAGCGCCCCCACCTCACCCAGGGGTTCCAGGTGAACGCCACGGGGGCCCGCTTCCTGCTGAGCACGGTGCACCTGCGCAGCAAGCTGTGCGACGGGGCCAGTGGGAGCAACACGGACCAGGGTGATGGGCAGTCGTGCTTCAACGGACAGCGCCGCACCCAGGCGGCTGAGCTTGCCGCCCACTGGGCCCAGCTCCGCCAGCTCACGGGCATTGCAGCCCAAGTGATGCTCGGCGACTACAACGCCTACACGGAGGAGGATCCGCTGGATGTATTGCGCGCAGCCGGACTGCAGCGCTTGGCCACAGGCTCCTACACCTACGGCTTCCAACAGGCCTTTGGCGCGCTGGACCACGCCTTCGCCACGCCCGCTTTTGCGGCGGCCGTCACCGGTGCGGCCTCCTGGGCCATCAATAGTGATGAGCCGGAAGCCTTGGATTATGCAGCGGAGAACCTGTCCCGCTATCAACCCAACGCTTTCAGGAGCAGCGATCACGACCCCGTGCTGGTGGGGCTGAGCGCAGCCCAGTTGCCCGTGGGGGTGGAGGAGGCCGCGATGTCCGGTGTCCAGATCTTCCAGCAGGATGGGCACTTGGTGATCCGGCGCACGGAGGGTTCATGGCCGGCGGGTACACGCCTGGTGCTCCATGATACCTCGGGCCGACTGGCCCTTCAGCAGTCCGTGTCCGGCACAGAGGTCCGCGTGGTCGTGCACCACCTTGTGGACGGCGTGTACGGCTGGCAACTGATCGCTCCCGGCCTGGCACCTCTGGCCGGCCGGTCGGTGGTTCAGCGACCGTAGTAGAACACGATGCTGGCCTTGGCCAAGGCCTTGCTGTTCAGGTTGAAGCCGACCACGGCGGGGGAGGCATCGGCATCCAGGCCCAGGTCCTCGGTGGGCAGCGCATAGACCGTGATGATGTAGGCGTGGGGCCCATGTCCTTTCGGCGGGCAGGGACCACCGTAACCGGGCTTTCCATAATCCGTGCGGCTCTGGATGGCTCCCTTGGGCATGCCGGCCTTTCCGGGTGTTCCGGCCCCGATGGGCAGTCCTTTGGCGTCGCCGGGGATGTTGAACACCACCCAGTGCCACCAGCCGCTGCCGGTGGGCGCATCGGGGTCGTACATGGTGACCGCATAGCCCTTGGTGCCTTCGGGCGGGTTGCTCCAGCTGAGCTGGGGGCTGATGTTCTCCCCGGCACAGCCGAATCCATTGAACTCCTGCTGGCGGGTGCCCTGCCCGCCCACGTCACTGGTGAGCGTGAAGGTGCCGGTCTTGTTCGCGGTGGACTGGGCGGTCGCACTGCCGGAGACCAGCAGCGCAACGCCGAGAAGGATCACGTGGCGCATCATGGCCCGAAGGTATGCACGCGGTCCCGGGTTGTCGGGATCTGGCCCTATCTTTGAACGTCAGGCGAGGGGCAACCAATGCGCCCCCTCATTCGTCAAGACCGAACAGTTAAGCACTCCTACGACACATGCGTTCCCTCATCCTCACCGCCTGCCTGGGCATTGCCGCGCTCGGCGCCCAGGCCCAGCAAACGAAGACGGCCACCGTGGCCACCACCACCAAGCCGCAGAGCCCCATCGCGGAAGAGCAGCGCGCCATGAGCGGCACGCTGAAGGAGACCTTGGGCCAGTTGGAGCAGATCCGCGGTGCGGTGAAGAAGGCCTCCACCGACCCCGCCCTGGCCGATCGCGCCCCCAAGCTGAACGCTTCCGTGGTGGACATGGCCGACCTGAGCAAGGCCATCGAGGGCATGCTCACCAAGGTGAACACCGCCACCCCCGAGAACTGGACGGCCGTGAAGGCCGAAGCGGATGCCCTGAACACCCGTGCGCTGGAGACCGCCGCAGCGGCCAAGCAGCTCACGGTGGCCGGCAAGTAAGCCCCATCGCGACCCGATAACGCAAAGGGCCGGTCCATCAGGACCGGCCCTTTTCATTGTGTGTGGAACGATCAGCGCCAGCGCGCGAGGTACTTGTCCTCCAAGGCACGCATCGCTTCGCGCTGGGCCTTGGTCTTGTCGCGGTGCCCCAGCAGGTGCAGCAGCCCGTGCACGATCACGCGGCGCAGTTCCTGTTGTACGGGCACGCCAAAGGTGCCGGCGTTCTCCTTGATGCGGTCCAGGCTCATGAGCACGTCGCCGCTTACCCCCGTTCCGGTCTGCCCGTCGAAGGTGATCACGTCCGTGTAGTCATCATGGCCCAAGTAGCGCTGGTTGTAGTCCAGCAGGGCCGCATCGCTCATCAGCACGTAGGTCAGCTCGCCGATGCTATGCCCATGGTCGCGGGCCACGGCGGTGAGCCAGCGGCGCAGTTTCTCCCGGTCGCGGAAGGCATTGGTGACATCCACGGCCTTGAACGCGATCGTTGCCATCGGGGCGGGGTTTAGTCCTTCACGGGCTGCAGTCCGAAGGCCATGGCCACGGTGGCGCCGTTGTCACTGAACTCCACGTTGTCGGCCAGGGCGCGCATCAGGAACACCCCGCGGCCGTGCGGCTTCTCCAGGTTCTGGGGGTCGGTGGGGTCGGGCAGGTGCTCGAAATCGAACCCCGGTCCCTGGTCCTGCACCATGAAGATGATCTGGTCGCCCTTCACCTCGTAGCCCAGGGTCACCATCTTGGTGGGGTCCAGCTGGTTGCCGTGGTGGATGGCGTTGTTCACCGCCTCGGTGAGGGCGATGAGGATGTTGCCGTAGTGGCTCTCATGCACGTTGTGCTTCGCGCAGGCCTCATCGATGAGCTTCTCGGCCAGGGCGATGTTCTCGGCCTTGGCGGGGAAGTCGATGCGTTGGGTGAACTCCAGCTCTTCGGTCAGGGCTCCCATGGGCGTGTTCAGGGTCGGTCAAAAGTACCGAAATACGCATTGACGCGATCGCGGTAGTACGGCTTCAATCCCGGGGGCACTGTTCGTAACAGTTCGGTCTCGCGGGCCTTGCGGCGCTGTTGCTCGAAGAAGCGGGCGGGGTCGGGCGGGGGCTGGTCGCGGCCCTCGTTGCTGGTGCGCTTCTGGTCCAGTTCGCGTTCGCGCTCGGCCTTCTCGTGCTCCAACAGGCGGGTCATGATGTCCTGCTGCCGGCGCATCGTCTCGGGGGTGATGGTCTTGTTGACGATGTCCTTCTCGTTCTTCTCCATCTCCTCGGCCAGCTTGTTCAGCTGGTTGCCGGCACCGCTGCCGTCCTTGTTCAGCTCCTGGGCCATGCGCTGCATCTCCTTGCGGATGGCGGCCTGCTGCGCGGCCAGGTTGGCCAGCTGCTGGCTCATGCCCGGCATGCCCATGCCGCCGGGGTTCTGCTGGCCGGGCTTCTGACCGGGTTTCTTCCCTTCCTCCATCGCCTTACGCAGGCCTTCGAGCTGTTTCTGGAGCGCCTCCTGCTGGGCCTTCATCTTGGCCATGCTGGGCTTGTTGCCCTTGCCGCTGCCACTGCCTCCCGGCTTGTTGCAACTGCCGCTGCCGGGCTTGCCCTGCGCCTGCATCTGTTGCATCATCTGTTGCAGGGCCTCGTCCAGCAGCAGGGCCAGGTTGTTCAGGCTGGTCATGGCGTGCTGCTGCTTGTCGGTGGCCATGGGCTTGTAGCGCTCGTTGGCGCGGGCCTCGCCGAGGTAGCGCACTGCCTCGTCCATGTTGTCGTTCACCGCGTTCATCTCGCGGTTCACGATGCCCTGGATCTGGGTCACGCGCTTGCTCAGGGCGAAGAGGGAGTCCTCGATCACCTTGGCATCGTCGCGCAGCTTGCGCTGGGTGCGGCCATGTTCGATGAGCCGCGGGTCGCGGATGCCGGTGGTCGCCAGGTCGCTCATCAGCCCCTCCTGCTCGAAGCTCAGGTGCACGATGTTCTCCAGCAGTTGCCGCAGCGCGTCCATGTCCTCCTCCTGCTGTTCCTGCTGCCCGCCCTGCATGGCCTGCTGCATCTGGAAGGCCATCTGCTCCATCTGTTCGGCGGCCTTCTGCTGGCTCTGCCCGGCCTTCTGCCCCTGTTTCTTCTCCAGTTGATCGCTGCTCTGCTGCTGCGTGTCCTGGATCTCCTGCTCCTGCTCATCGGTCTTGGGCAGGTCCATGGGCGTTTCCAGCTCGCTGTTCTTCTGCTCCAGCTCGTCCAGCTCCTTGCGCAGGTCCTGGAACTCCTTGTTCAGTTCATCCTGTTCCTGCTTCAACTGCTCGGGGTCCTCCTTCTTTTCCAAGGTCTTCTCGGAGAGCTCCTGCTGGCGCTTGGCCAGGTCCTGCAGCTGCTGGGTGAGGTCCTCGGCCTTCTGCTCCACCTCCAGTCGTTTGAACTGCTCCAGGGCGCGGTCCAGCTCCTTCTCGATGTCCTCCTGGCTCAGCTTCATGTCCTTGATCTGCTCCTGCAGCTTGTCCTTGTCCAGTTGCTGCATCATCTCCTCCACCTTGCGGTAGAGCTCCTTCATCTCCTCGCTCAGCACGTTCTCGAAGAGCTCCTGCAACTGCTGCTGCTTCTCCAGGATGCGCTCGTCGTTCGGCCTGAACTCGCGCTGTTCCTGCTGGGTCTGGCGCAGCTCCTGGGTGGTGCGTTCGATCTTCTGCTGCAGTTGCTGCTGGCGCTCCAGCACGTTCTGCAGCTTCTGCTTGTCCTGCCAGGAGGCCTCCTTCTTGTCCAGCAGGTCGCGGCGCAGCTTGTCCAGTTCACGCTGCAGGTCCTGCGCCTCGCGGATGTTCGCCTTCAGGTCGTCCTTGATGGCCTCGCTGTCCTGGTCCTGCTTCTCGGCCAGCTCCTTCAACGTGGGTGCGGCGAAGACCTGCGGCATGCTGCGGGCGCTCTTGCTGCCGTTCACCCCGTCGTTGTCCCACACCTCGAACCAGTGCTCGATGCGGTCGCCGGGGGTGATGGTGAGGTCGTAGAGGTCCCAACTGTGGAAGAACTCCTGGCGGGTGTTGCGCGGATCGATCGGCAGTTCGAAGGCCCCGCTGCGCCGCTCGGGCGCAATGCTGTCGCCACCCTGGGTGAAGCGGTAGTGGAACACCAGCCGCTTGAAGCCGTGGTCATCGCCAATGTCGCCGCGGAAGAAGAGGCGCTTCAGGGCGCTGCTGTCCGTGCGGCTCTCCACCTGGATGGTGGGGTGCAGGTCGGGCACCACGTCCACGCGGTACTGGAGGGGCTCGCTGCTGGCGCGTTCGCCGTTGCGGGGCACCATGCGGTAGGTGCGGCTCTGCAGGAAGCGGCGCGCCGCGCGGAAGGCGCCCTCGCCGGAGGCATTGGTGCCGGTGGCGCTGGGTACGGCGTAGGTGGTGTCGTCGAAGGCCAGGTCGATGCGGTCGGTGCTGCGGGCGTTGATGGTCCAGCTCACGCGGGTGCCGGCCGGGATGTTCAGGTCGCCGGTGTTGTGCACGGTCTCGGCGGGAAGGCCGAGGTAGCCGGGGTATTCCAGCAGGGCGCTGAAGTCCAGCAGCTGCGGGTGCGGCACGGTGCGCAGGGTGTAGGTCGGGGAGAAGAAGCCCTCGGCGGTGAAGCGGAGGTCGACGGGTTCCTGCACGTTGCGGAAGCGGTGGGTGAAGCGCACGGCATCCTGCTTCACCATGGGGATGCGCTGCCCGGCAATGTCGATCTCCACCTGCTGGGGGATGGCACTGCCCTGCAGTTCCACCACCAGCTCGAAGTCCTGCAGCTCGGGCACTTCGAGGGTGTCGTTCACCAGCACAAAGCGGAAGGGCGCCTCGGGCAGGAACTCCTCGTTGTGCTGGAGCAGGCGTTTGGTGGGACCGGTGATGAGGCTGGGCGCAGCGAAGAGCAGCACCACCAGCAGGGCCAGCGGCGGCACGGCGTAGCGGAGGTGGCGGGTGTTGCGCCGCAGGTCGATGGCGTTGGTGAAGGGGATGGGGCCGAGCTCGCGGCTGCGCTGGGCGATGGCGGCCTCGATCAGCGCACGCTGCCCGGGCTGGGCCTCGGCCATGTCGCGCAGCTGCAGGGTGTTCAGCAGCTTGTCGCGCACCTCGCTGAAGTGCGTGCCCACGATGCGGGCGGCCTCGGCATGCGAGATCACCGGACCCAGCCGGAACAGGCGGATGAGGGGCAGGGCGATGAAGCGGCCCACGATCACCGCCATGGCGGCCAGCGTGCCCCAGAAGAGCGCGGTGCGCACCCCGGTGCCGAAGCGGCCGAGGTGTTCCAGCAGCGCCGCCACCAGGAACACGCCCACCCCAAGGCCCACGGCATAGAGCGCGCCACGGATCGCCCGGTCGGTGTAGTACTTCCGGATGAACGCGTCGAGCTTCGCGATGAGGTGCTCGTAGTCGCTGCGCATGATGCTCCGGGCTGCAACGTGCGTGCCGCCCCTTGTGTTGTCCGAACAAAGCTACGGCAACTCCGTGCCCGGTACCGGTCGGTACACGGGCACCGGCCGGATGGTTCAGCGCACCACCAGGCGGGTCACGCTCAGCCCATCACCGGACCGGAGGCGCAGCAGGTAGGTGCCCGGGGCCAGGTCCAGTGCCAGGTCCGTGCGCAGGCGACCATTGGCGGCCGGTGCCGACCACTGGTGCACCGTCCGGCCCGACAGGTCGATCACCTCCACCTGCACCACCGCCTCCTTCAGTCCCTCGGCCACCACGGTGAAGCGGCCATCGTTCGGGTTGGGGTAGAGGGCGAGGGTTGGTGCAACGGGCGTGGTCTCCCCGATCCCCACGGTGACCTCCAGGGTGGCCGTGACCGCGCAACCGTACGTGGTCGTGACGGTAACCGTGTAGGTCCCTGAGCCTTCAAAGTACACCGCATGGGGTGCTGTTGAATTGGCCAATGGATCCCCATTGTAGGTCCAGGCATACGTCCCTAGGTCCGGGATGGTCCTCAGCAGGTAGCCATCCACGATGATGGATAGCTCAGGACAGATCAGGACCGTGTCCGAATAGGCCACACAGGTATCGGATGGATAGTGGATCACGGACCAAAGACCTGGTGGAAAAGGAGCCGACAGACAGGACGTGGACGTGGTATCGTGGATGACGCCATTCACCCACCAGACATATTCGTCGAGGTTGGACGCACTTGCGCAAAGGGTGCCAGCTGCGGGGTCCCATTCCAGTGCGAAGGGCTGTGAGGTTGGCGGCTGCACCCACACACTGTCGGTGCTGATACAACCGGCTGGCCCAGGGACCTCCGCACTAAGTATGTACCAGCCTCCGGTGCTGGAGAAAATGGAAGGGTCAAGACTGGTCGGATCGCTCAGGCCCAATGTAGGTGACCAGCTAAAGAACGGTCCTGAGTTCACAGTTGGGCATATGATAGTGCCCTCCCACAGGATGCCTGTGCTGGGGCCGTTCGAGGAATTGTACAGGACCGCCCCTGAAGCATCAAGCAATTGGATCCGGTTCTCAACATTCCAGATCGTGCCGGCCTGATAGTGAATGGCAAGCACTTGGCCGTAAAGAACAGGGATGGGATAGGAAAGGCTGAGGGTGCCTGGTGGTACGGTGTAGGTGGCCACCGTGTCCCCGTTGATGAGCACATCCACATGGGCACCACCATTCCAACCATCGCCGAAGGCCTCGATAAGGATCAACTCGTACGTGCACGCCAGCTCTGCAATCGGCCCGGTGACCTCCCCATTCAGCAGCCCGGGCCCTTCGCAGAGATCCAGATCGGGGCCGGCATGGGCAATGAACTCGTCGATGACCTGTACCGTCAGCAGACTGTCGAACGAACAACCAAAGTCATTCGTGACCGAAAGTGTCAATTGTGTTGGGCCGACTTGGTCGAGCAGGACCGTAGCTACGCCAACACCGTCAGGGTCATTCACGACATTGGTACCTGACCAGATCGGGAGACTGTAAATAGGAGATAGGCTGATGAAGGCACTATCCGGAACAAATGGGCCAAGGCTCCAGCTGCACAAGTAACCATCGTCAGCCCCCCAGAGGTCTGTAAATGTCAGGGTCCAATCGCCTTCCACCGGACAGCCCACCAATTGATCCAAGGGGGTGATCGATGTATACGCCCCAGGCAGCAAGGTGTAAAAGCCATTCGTGCCATTGGTCACGTTCGGGTCGGGGCCACCGAAAGCCGATCCTGCCCAAGTCCCATGGTCCGGAGCAGCGTTGAAACAATACGTCCAACAGATCCCAAGCTCTGGCCCAAAGTCGTTCGCAAGTCCTAGGTTCGTTGCCCCGCCACCTTGCTGGTGAAGAACTGCGGTCTGACCATTGGGGCAGGTCAGTTGCACCACCAGGTCGCCCATGAAGCTGTGCTCCATGTTGATGCAGATGTCTCCCAGTTCGGAGGGGTCAGCGATCACCGCACCGGCAGGTGTTCCGAATACCGAAATGGTGGACGATTGAGGAACCCCAACGAGATCTTGAATGGGCATGGGGGTCAGCGAGTTCGCCTGTTGGGAAGGCAGTGGGTGCGATTGGTACGCTCCGGTCAACTGTGCGGTCACACCCAGACAGGCCAACTCAGGCGCCTCGGTCCCCTGGAAGGTCGGTACAGGGCTGACGAGTACCAGCAGGCTATCGGAGCCATCACTTGAGCAGCCCGTATCGTCCATCACGCTCAGCATGGCCCGATAAACGCCTGGCGAAGAGAACGCCTGCTGAAGCACGGGTGCGTTCGTGGTGGCATCGGGATAGGACCACAGGTCCCAGTGCCATGCGAGAATGGTGCGGCCTGGTGCCGCAACCGAACCGGAGCCATCCAACAAGAGTGTGTCCCCTGGGCAGATGCGGGCCGTGTCCCCCACGCTGGATGTGACCGACGTGATGGGTGCCACACATTCCGGCAGGCAGGAAATGGTCGCGCTGAACGACCCGCTACCCGCAGCGTTCGTGCGCAGCACCAAGGTCAGGCAACTTTCGGGTCCTGCGATCG
>CAUJFM010000097.1 GCA_963169595.1 Bacteroidota bacterium
GGTGATCACAGAGCCGTGGGCGTTAGGGTTCACGATGCGAACGATGGGCGTTCGCAGAGTACCCGGATGAACCACTGGCCAAGCCGCGCCAGCAGGACCTGAGCAGTCCACCAGCATGAGTCCCGGTGCCGGCCGGGTCGGCGAGCAGACTCAGCGGTGAACGTCGTCGTAGAGCAGGTACTTGGCGCGGACCTTCTTGAACGCGTTCAAGGACGGCTGCCAGGAGGCCCGGATGGTATCCTCGTCCTCGCCGCGCACGATGCGTTCCCGCAGGTCGGGGCCACCGGCCAGCTTGTCGATGAAGCGGTTGGCCAGGAAGAAACCGGCCTTGTCCGGCGCCTCGCGGTACAGCCCAATGAGCCAGTGCAAGCTCACCTTCCGCTCCATGCGGCTCTGCACGGTGCCGAAGGCCTGCAGGTCGATGCCTGTGCACTCGATGTCCCGATGCGGTGGTTCCTTGGCCCCCGGCACGCTGCGCGGCGTGAACCGGAACTGTCCCACCGGATTGCCCGGATAGCCGATGCACTGGAACGGTTGGTCCGTGCCGCGGCCCACACTGACGATGGTGCCCTCGAACAGCCCCAGTGAGGGGTAGAGGTAGACCGCGCTCATGTTCGGCAGGTTGGGCGAAGGGCGCACCGGCAACGCATACATCACCTCATGATCGTAACCGGTGCAGGGCACCACGAACAGGTCGCAGGTGCGGCCACCCTTCAGCCAACCCTCGCCGTTGATCATGCGGGCATACTCGCCCACGGTCATGCCATGCACCAGCGGCACGGGATGCATGCCCACGAACGAGGTATACGCCGTGTCGAGCACCGGCCCATCCACATAGAACCCGTTGGGGTTGGGGCGGTCCAGCACCACCACGGCCTTGCCGTTCTCCGCAGCAGCCTCCATCACGTAGTGCAGGGTGCTGATGTAGGTGTAGAAGCGCACGCCCACATCCTGGATGTCGAACACCAGCACCTCCACATCCTTCAACTGCTCGGGCCGCGGCTTCTTGTTGGCCCCATAGAGCGACACGAGCGGAAGCCCGGTGCGTGCGTCCTTGCCATCCTTCACGTGCTCACCGGCATCGGCCTCGCCGCGGAAGCCGTGCTCCGGCGCGAACACCTTCACCACCTGCACACCGGAGGCCAGCAGGGTGTCCACCAAGTGAGCCTGCCCCACCCGTCCGGTCTGGTTGGTCACCACGCCGACACGCTTGCCTGTCAGACGGAACAGATACTGGTCCATCCGCTCGGCACCCACCACCACCTCCACCGGCTTCTGGGTAAGCAGCACGGGTGGTTGGGCGCAGGCGGTCTGCTGCAATGCCCCGGCCACCAGGACCGCCCCCGCTATCTTCGTCCACCACCCGGAAGGTCCACGCCACGTGAGCTTCGTCCATTTCATCGCACGCCGCATCCTTCGCCCGGAGGAGGCGGACAAACGGTCGTTATCTCGTCCGATCGTGGTCATTGCCGTATTGGGCATCGTGGTGGGCATGGCGGTCATGATCCTCACAGTGGGCATCACCCGGGGATTCCAGCGCGAGGTGCGTGCGAAGGTAACCGGGGCCGGCGGCCACCTCCAGATCACCGCACTGTGGCAGAGCGACCCGAAGGAGACCCCGCGCATCCCCATCGACCAGTCGTTCTACCCCTGGTTGGATACGGTACCCGGTGTGGCCCATATCCAGATCTATGCCACCAAGCCGGGCATCATCGAGACGGACCAGGAGATCCAAGGCGTGGTGGTGAAGGGCGTGGGCACCGATCACGACTGGACCTTCATGCAGGAACACCTGGTGAGCGGCCGCGTGCCGGTGATCGGCGACCCCGACCGGTCCATCGACCTCCTCCTCTCCCGCTACCTGGCCGACCGGCTGCGCATCCAGGTCGATGACACCATCACCGTCTACCTGATCAAAGGCCGCGACGACATCCGCCCCCGGAAGTTCCACGTCAGCGGCATCTACGAGACCGGCATCGAACAGATCGACCACCAGCTGGTGCTGATCGACATCGGCCACCTGCAACGCTTCTCCCAATGGGGCCTGAAGGCGGAGATCCGCGTGGGCGAGCTGGAGCAGGGGCGCTATGTGGAGATCGAAGGGCTGGCCTTCGGTGGCGACAGGAAGTACACCTTGGAATGGCCCGGCCGGGAACTGGAGGGTCGCGGACCACACCGCATCGACCTATGGGGGGAACATCGCTCCCATGCACCGAACGGCACGCCTGGGTCCATGATCGACACCGCGCGCATCACGCTGGTCGTGCACGATGAGGACCGCACGATACCGGACACGGCCTGGGTGCAATTCGTCCCCATGGCCCGGGATACCCAGAACATGCCCCTGACGGCCGAGGACCTGAAGGTGGTGCGGGGCGGAAGCGGAGGCAGCCACACCAAGTACGTGGGCGGTTTCGAAGTGACCTTGGACCGGTACGAGGACCTGATGCGCCTGGATGACCTGGTGTATGAGAAGTACCTGCCCACCGAACTGCGCAGCACCAGTGTGCGCGACCGGTTCCCCGAGCTCTTCACCTGGCTGCAGCTGCTGGACAAGAACGTGGTGGTGGTGATCATCCTGATGATCATCGTATCCATCATCAACATGACCTCGGCGCTCTTGATCCTCATCCTGGAGCGCACCTCCATGATCGGCATCCTCAAGGCGTTGGGCAGCAGCAACGAGGCCATCCGCCGCATCTTTCTCGTGGACGCGGCCTACAGCCTCGGTGTGGGCATCCTCCTCGGTGACCTGCTGGGCATCGGCATCGCCTGGGTACAGCAACGCTTCGGGCTGGTCAAGCTACCCGTGGAGACCTATTACGTGGACCGGGTGGTCGTTGACCTGGACCTCTGGCCCATCCTGCTGCTCAATGCGGGCACCCTGCTGGTGTGCGTGGCCGCGCTGGTGCTGCCCAGCATGCTGGTGAGCCGCATCGCACCCGCCAAGGCCATCCGCTTCGAGTAGGGGCGACGATCTCGTCGCCCCTACTCGAACGTCGCCCCGACCCGACCGGTCGCCCGGTCCTACCTTCGTGGCGGCGCCTTCGCCCAAGGCTTCGGCGTCCACCGAATGAAGATCCACGAGAACATCCTCAGCACCATCGGCAATACGCCCATGGTGAAGCTCAACCGCATCGTCAAGGACCTGCCCTGCACCGTGCTGGCCAAGGTGGAGACCTTCAACCCCGGCAACAGCATCAAGGACCGCATGGCCCTGAAGATGATCGAGGACGCCGAGAAGGCCGGCCTGCTGAAGCCCGGGTACACCATCATCGAGGGCACCAGCGGCAACACCGGCATGGGCCTGGCCATCGCGGCCATCATCAAAGGCTACAAGTGCATCTTCACCACTACCGACAAGCAGAGCAAGGAGAAGGTCGACGCCCTGCGCGCCTTTGGGGCGGAGGTGATCGTGTGCCCCACCAATGTGGACCCCGAGGACCCGCGCAGCTACTACAGCGTGAGCAGCCGATTGGTGAAGGAGGTGCCCAACAGCTGGAAGGCCAATCAGTACGATAACCTCAGCAACCGCCAGGCGCACTACGAGAGCACCGGCCCCGAGATCTGGGACCAGACCGATGGGAAGATCACGCACCTGGTGGTGGGCGTGGGCACCGGCGGCACCCTCTGCGGAACGGGACGCTACCTGAAGGAGAAGAACCCCAACATCAAGCTCTGGGGCATCGACACCTACGGATCCGTCTTCAAGAAGCTGAAGGAGACCGGCATCTTCGACAAGAACGAGATCTACCCCTACATCACCGAGGGCATCGGCGAGGACTTCGTGCCGCAGAACGTGGACATGGACCTCATCGACCACTTCGAGAAGGTGACCGACCGCGACGCCGCCATCTACACGCGGAAGATCGTGAAGGACGAGGGCATCTTCGTGGGCAACAGCGCGGGCGCGGCCATGGCGGGCCTGATGCAGATGAAGCACATGCTGAAGCCAACGGACGTGGTGGTGGTGATCTTCCACGACCACGGCACGCGCTACCTGGGCAAGATGTTCAACGATGACTGGATGCGCGAACGTGGTTTCCTGGTGGAGGAGAAGCCCACCGCCGGCGATCTGCTGAAAGGCAAGGACCTGCAACTGCTGAGCGTGGAGGCCGATGAGCCGGTGCTGATGGCCATCGACAAGATGCGCGCCCACAACATCGACCAGCTGCCCGTGTTCGAGGGCGGCAAACCGGTCGGCACCATCACCGATGCCCGCCTGTTCGACGCCATCCTGGAGGACGCCGATGTGCGCACCCAGAAGGCCCGCGTAGTGATGGGTCCTGCATTGCCTGTGCTGAAGGTGGACGCCACGCTGGATGAGGTGGCCGCCAAGCTGGGCAACGGTTCACCCGCAGTGCTGGTGGAACAACCGAACGGGTTCGGGATCCTGACGAAACAGGATATCATCGGGAAATTGCGGTAGGGCACATGTAGTCGCGACCCACTGGGTCGCCCGTATTTCGTGACCATTTCGCGACCCACCAGGTCGCCCTAATATTTCGTCCACATCGCGACCCACCGGGTCGCCCGTACCGGAGGTCCAATGTCCCTGCGTTACCGCAAACACATCCGCCTGCCTGACCACGATTACATGAGGGGGGTCTATTTCGTGACGACGTGCACCTATTGGCGTAAACAGGTGTTCGGGCGGATCATTGGAACCGGGGCCGACGCACGCATGGAATTGACCGATGTGGGGCGGATCGTGGATGAATGCTGGCGCATCATCCCGGATCATTTCCCGCATGTCTGCCTGCACGAAATGCAGGTCATGCCCGATCATCTGCATGCGATCATTGAACTGAACGGCGTATCCGACAACGGCACCGTATCGGCGACCCCATGGGTCGCGACTACGGATGCCGTCGATGGACTGCGGAAAATGGCCAAGGGCCCCGCACGTGGTTCATTGGCTGCGATCATCGGGGCATTCAAATCGGAAACCACCAGGCGTGTGAACCGTCTGAACGGCACACCGGGCAGATCGCTGTGGCAACCCAATTACCACGAACGGGTGATCCGCGAATACAACGGTGAAAGGGGGCGCATCGGCCAATACATCGCGGAAAACCCAATGCATTGGCGATGATGACCCACACCGTCACCGACCAGATGCACCGCACCATCCAGGTGCCCCATCACCCCCAGCGCATCATCTCCCTCGTCCCTTCCCAGACCGAACTGCTGCACGACCTGGGCCTCGGTGACCGCGTGGTGGGCATCACCAAGTTCTGCATCCACCCGGAGGCCTGGTTCCGCAGCAAGGCCCGCGTGGGCGGCACCAAGATGGTGGACCTGGACAAGGTGCGCGCACTGAAGCCGGACCTCATCATCGGCAACAAGGAAGAGAACAGCCAGGAGGATATCGAAGCGTTGGAACGGGAGTTCCCCGTGTGGATGAGCGATGTGCGCGACCTGGATGGCGCCTTGGAGATGATCCGGCGCGTGGGTGAACTGACGGCCACCAGCGAAAAGGCCGGTGAGCTGAGCCGACAGATCGCGGAGGCCTTCAACACTCTTGAACGGCCAGGAACCCCATTGAGCGCCGCCTACTTCATCTGGCGCGACCCTTTGATGGTGGCGGGCGGCGACACCTTCATCAGTGACCTGATGCACCGTGCGGGCTTCACCAACGCCTTCGCACACCGCAAGGAGCGCTACGCGGAGATCAGCCCGGCCGAGCTCGCCGCAGCCGACCCCGATGTGATCCTGCTATCCTCCGAGCCCTACCCCTTCGCCGAAAAGCACCTGCTGGAGTTCAACATGATCTGCCCCGGCACCCCGGTGAAACTGGTGGACGGCGAGCTCTTCAGCTGGTACGGCAGCCGGCTCCTGCGATCACCCGCCTACTTCAACGGCCTGAGGCAGGGCTGAACGGTTCACCCGCCGCCATGGGTGGCCCTACTTTTGTCCGGACCCCGCCCATGCGACGGACCACCCTCCTGTTCACCTGCCTGCTCTGCCTGATCGCCTCCAGCAGTGCACAGCGCGTGGGGGTGGTGCTCAGTGGCGGCGGCGCCACCGCCATGGCCCACATCGGTGTGCTGAAGGCCTTGGAGGAGAACGGCATCCCCATCGACTACATCACCGGGAGCAGCATGGGGGCACTGGTCGGAGGCCTCTATGCCGCAGGGTTCTCGCCATGGGAGATCGACTCGTTATTCCGTACGGAGCAGTTCCGGATCATGGCGGACGGCGGCATTGAGCCCGCCTACACCTACTTCTTCAAACAGGAAGCACCGGACGCCTCGCTGATCAACCTGCGCTTCGACCTGGACACGCTGCTGCAGACCAGCCTGCCCACGAACCTGCGCAGCCCAGTCCTCCTGGACTTCGAACAGATGAGGACCTTCGCTCCTGCCACGGCTGCGGCGGGCGGCCAGATGGACAGCCTGTTCGTGCCCTTCCGCTGCGTGGCCTCGGACATCACTGCCCAGCAGGCCCGCGTGTTCCGCACCGGCGACCTGGCCCAGGCCATCCGCGCCAGCATGAGCTATCCGTTCTACTTCAAGCCCATCCGGGTGGACGGCCACCTGATGATGGACGGTGGGCTTTACAACAACTTCCCCAGCGATGTGATGTACGAGGACTTCTTCCCCGACATCATCATCGGCAGCAACGTGTCCAGCAACTCGCCGCCTCCCAGCGAGGATGACCTCCTGAGCCAGCTGCGGGCCATGGTGCAGGAGCCCACCAACTTCTCGGTGATCTGCGAGAACGGCGTCATCATCGAGCCGCGTACGGCCACTTCGCTGTTCGATTTCAGCGACCCGACCGTGGCCATCAACGATGGATACCGCTATGCCATGGAACGCATGCCGGAGATCAAGGCTCAGGTGCGACGCCTGGTGTCCCGCTCCGAACTGGAGGTCCGGCGCAAGGCCTTCAGGGCCTCCTTCCCTCCCCTGGAGTTCGGCGACCTACGCATCCACGGCACCAACCGCTCACAAACCCGTTACGTGCAGGCCGTCCTGGCCCCGAAGGCGCTGCCTCTCAGCGCCATGCAGCTCAAGTCCGGTTACTTCCGGCTCTACGCGGACAAGAACATCGCCCTGCTCTATCCCAAGACCACCTATGTGCGCGAGCGAGGCACCTACGACCTGGACCTGTACGTGAAGCCCGAGAAGGACCTGCAGGTACGCTTCGGCGGTCTGCTGTCCTCCCGCCCCGTGAACACCGGCATGGTGGCCCTTCGGCTCCACCTCTTCGGAAGGTCATCCGCCCACGTGGACGCGGTCTCCTACTTCGGCAAGTTCTACGCCTCAGGCCAGATCCGCTTGCGCGCCGACCTCTCCACCCGCCTGCCGCTGTACCTGGAGCCGCTGTTCACGCTGCAACGCTGGGATTACTTCCGCTCCTTCACCACCTTCTTTGATGAAGTGAAGCCCTCCTTCGTGGTGCACCGCGAGACATGGGGTGGCGCGAACGCAGGCGTGGGACTGGGCAACAAGGGGATGCTCCGTTTCGATGCCAAGCTGCTGGAGACCGAGGACGAATATTACCAGACCGACCGGTTCACCGGGGCGGACACGGCCGATGTGACGCGCTTCACGGCCTTCACCACGGGGCTGCTGCTGGAGCGCAGCTCCCTGAACCGCAAGCAACACCCGAGCATCGGCAATCGCTTCAGCGTGTCCCTGCGGTACATGGGGGGTGATGAGCGCACCGAACCGGGCTCCACCTATTCCGGCGAGGGTACCCTGTTCAAGGACCATCACGAATGGCTCAGCGTGAAGGCCTCCCTGGACCAATACCTCCTTCCCCGGGGGGTGGTGCGCTTCGGCTACCTGCTCGAGGGCATGTACAGCACCATGCCGATGTTCCAGAACTACACAGCCACCATCATCCAGGCACCGGCATTCCAGCCGACTCCGGAGAGCTTCACCTACTTCATCCAGGAGTTCAGGGCACCGAAGTACCTGGCAGGTGGCCTGCGCACCATCGTGGCCGTGGCCCGTGAGCGGTTCGACCTGCGCCTGGAGGGCTATGTGTTCCAGCCCTATGAACCCATCGTCCGCGGTGAGGACGACCAGGCCATCACCGCCACGGCGTTCAACGAGCGGTACTACATCGGCTCGGGCTCGCTGGTCTATCAAAGCCCGATCGGACCGGTATGGTTCAACCTCAGTTACTTCGACGGCCTCTCCCAGCCCTGGGCCTGGAGCCTCAATTTCGGGTACATCATCTTCAACCAGAAGGCACAGGAATGATCACGCACGACCTCCTCGACGCATACGAGTCCGTGAAGGGCGAATACGAGAAGCTGCCTTGGGGCCAGAAGCCGGACGAGCAGCTGTGGGAGGCGGTCGATGGCCTGCTGCTGGACCTGCACTTGATCAAGCACGGCTACGCCACGGACGGCTATGCCAAGCACATCGAGAAGGAACTGAAGCGGCTGTGCGCGGATGAGAGCGTGGCGGAGCGGGTGCGGAACATGCGGCTTTGATCGACCGCATGGGACCGCAACCTGACGTGCGGACTTCCTGAAAATAAGTGAGCCCCGGCATGACCGGGGCTCAATGCTGATGGGACGTCGGCTTACGCCTGCGCCGCCGGACCTCCGAAATTCATCGGGATCTCGGGCATATCGGTATCGCGGATGGGGCCATGCACCTGCTCGAACTTGCCGATGTTGTCGGCCAGGGCGCGCATGAGGCGCTTGGCGTGCTGGGGGGTGAGCAGGATGCGCGAACGCACCTTCGCCTTGGGCACGCCAGGCATCACGCGCACGAAGTCCACAACGAACTCCGAGTTGCTGTGGGTGATGATGGCGAGGTTGCTATAGATGCCGTCGGCAACCTCCTCACTGATCTCGATGTTCAGCTGGTTGCCGCGGGGTTGGTCCTTCTGGTCTGCCATGTTGGTTCGGTTGATGGGGTTGTGACCGGTGCAAGCAGCGAGCGGCAAGTCCAGGACCTGCCGCTCGCTCACTACTCACTGGTCGATAGGTCTATCACTCATCGATCTCCTGCGTCTCGAGGCGGTCGGCCATGAGGCGCTGGTACTCGTCCTTGTTGGCCACCACCGTGCGCTGGTAGGAGCGGATGCCCGTGCCCGCAGGGATCAGGTGACCCACGATCACGTTCTCCTTCAGACCCAGCAGGTGGTCCTCCTTCGCGCTCACGGCGGCCTCGTTCAGCACCTTGGTGGTCTCCTGGAAGGAGGCGGCGCTGATGAAGCTGTCCGTTTGCAGCGAGGCGCGGGTGATACCCTGCAGCATGATGCGCGCCGTGGCGGGCTTGGCCGGACGGGCCTCCACCGGACGGGCATCCTTGCGCTTCAGGGCGCTGTTCTCGTCACGCAGCTTGCGCATGGTCACGATCTGACCCTCCTTCAAGCTGGTGCTGTCGCCGGCGTCGGTGACCACCATCTTGTCGTAGATCATGTCGTTCTCCTCCATGAACTCGGTCTTGTTCACGCTCTGGCGCTCCAGGAAGCGGGTATCCCCCGGATCCTCGATCTCCACCTTGCGCATCATCTGGCGGACGATCACCTCGAAGTGCTTGTCGTTGATCTTCACGCCCTGCATGCGGTACACCTCCTGCACCTCGTCCACCAGGTACTCCTGCACGCGGGTGGGACCCTGGATGTCCAGGATGTCGCCCGGGGAGATGGAACCGTCGCTCAGCGGCTGACCGGCCTTGATGAAGTCGTTCTCCTGCACCAGGATGTGCTTGCTCAGGGGCACGAGGTAGTACTTCTTCTCGCCCGTGCGGCTCTCCACGATGATCTCGCGGTTGCCCCGCTTGATCTTGCCGTAGGAGATGATGCCGTCGATCTCGCTCACCACGGCCGGGTTGCTCGGGTTACGTGCCTCGAACAGTTCGGTCACGCGGGGCAGACCACCGGTGATGTCACCGCCTTTGCCGGAGCTGCGCGGGATCTTCACCAGGATGTCGCCGGCCTCGATCTTCTGGCCTTCGCTCACGATGATGTGGGCACCCACCGGCAGGCTGTAGGTCTTCAGCTCCTCCTTGCCCTTGGGGTCCATGATGCGGATCGTCGGGTTCTTCCGCTTGTCGCGGCTCTCGATGATCACCTTCTCAGCGAAGCCCGTCTGCTCGTCGATCTCCTCACGGTAGGTGGCGTTCTCCTCGATGCTCTCGAAGGCCAGCACACCGGACAGCTCGGAGATGATCACCGCGTTGTAGGCGTCCCAGGTACAGATCAGGTCGTTCTTGGCCACCTTGATGCCGCTCTTCACGTAGATGTAGGCACCGTAGGGCACGTTGCTCGTGGTGAGCACGATGCCGGTGTTGCTGTCCACGATGCGCATCTCGGCGCTGCGGCTGATGACCACCTCGGCGTCCTCGCCCTTGCGGTCCTTCTTCTTCACCGTGCGCAGCTCGTCGATCTCCAGGATGCCGTCGTACTTGGCGCGGATCTCGCTCTGCTCGGTGATCTTGCCGGCCACACCACCCACGTGGAAGGTACGCAGCGTCAGCTGGGTACCCGGTTCACCGATGGACTGCGCGGCGATCACGCCCACGGCCTCGCCCATCTGCACCATGCGTCCGGTGGCCAGGTTGCGGCCGTAGCACTTGGCGCACACGCCCTGCTTCTGTTCGCAGGTGAGCACGCTGCGGATCTCCACCTCCTCGATGGGGCTCGAGGCGATGGCCGCTGCGATGTCCTCGCTGATGTTCTCGCCGCTGGACACCAGGCGCTCGCCGGTCTGCGGGTGGTACACATCGTGCACCGCCGTGCGGCCGAGGATCCGGTCGTACAGGCTCTCCACGATCTCCTCGTTCTTCTTCAGCGCCGTGGCCACCAGACCGCGCAGCGTGCCGCAGTCCTCATTGGTGATCACCACGTCCTGCGCCACGTCCACCAGACGACGCGTGAGGTAACCGGCGTCCGCGGTCTTGAGCGCGGTATCGGCCAGACCCTTACGGGCACCGTGGGTGGAGATGAAGTACTCCAGGATGGACAGGCCCTCCTTGAAGTTCGAAAGGATCGGGTTCTCGATGATGTCCTGGCCTCCGCCAGCACCGCTCTTCTGGGGCTTGGCCATCAGACCGCGCATGCCGCTCAGCTGACGGATCTGCTCCTTGGAACCACGGGCGCCGCTGTCCATCATCATGTAGATGGAGTTGAAGCCCTGGCGATCGTTCTTGATGCGCTCCATCAGGGTGAAGGTCACCTTGCTGTTGGTGTGCGTCCAGATGTCGATCGTCTGGTTGTAACGTTCGTTGTTGGTGATGAGGCCCATGTTGTAGTTCCCCGTCACCTCGTCCACCTCGGCCTGGGCCGCAGCCACCAGCTTGTCCTTCTCAGCAGGCACCATCACGTCATCGAGGTTGAAGCTCAGACCGCCACGGTAGGCGCTCATGAAGCCCAGGTCCTTGATGTCGTCCAGGAACTGCGCGGTGCGGGCCACGCCCGTCTCCTTCATCACCTTGCCGATGATGTCGCGCAGGGCCTTCTTGGTGAGCACCTCGTTGATGAAGCCCACCTCGTCGGGCACCACCTCGTTGAAAAGGGTGCGGCCGCAAGTGGTCTCGATCATCTGCGACTTGCCGTCCACGCCGGTCCAGCGCAGCTTGATCCAGGTGTGCAGGTCCAGACGGCCCTCGTTGTAGGCGATGATCACCTCCTCGGGGCTGTAGAAGGACATGCCTTCGCCCTTCATCTTCCGCTCGGCGTCGCTCTTGCGGCCCTTGGTGATGTAGTAGAGGCCAAGCACCATGTCCTGGCTGGGCACCGCGATGGGCGCGCCGTTGGCCGGGTTCAGGATGTTGTGGCTGGCCAGCATCAGCAGCTGGGCCTCCAGGATGGCGGCGTTGCCCAGGGGCACGTGCACGGCCATCTGGTCACCGTCGAAGTCGGCGTTGAACGCGGTACAGACGAGCGGGTGCAGCTGGATGGCCTTGCCCTCGATCAGCTTGGGCTGGAAGGCCTGGATGCCCAGGCGGTGCAGGGTCGGTGCACGGTTCAGCAGCACCGGGTGGCCCTTCAGCACGTTCTCCAGGATGTCCCACACCACGGGCTCCTTCTTGTCCACGATCTTCTTGGCGCTCTTCACCGTCTTCACGATCCCCCGCTCGATGAGCTTGCGGATGATGAACGGCTTGAAGAGCTCGGCGGCCATGTCCTTGGGCAGACCGCACTCGTGCAGCTTCAGCTCGGGGCCCACCACGATCACGGAACGGGCGCTGTAGTCCACACGCTTACCGAGCAGGTTCTGGCGGAAGCGGCCCTGCTTGCCCTTGAGCGAATCGCTCAGCGACTTCAGCGGGCGGTTGCTCTCGCTCTTCACGGCGCTGCTCTTGCGGCTGTTGTCGAACAGGCTGTCGACGGCCTCCTGGAGCATGCGCTTCTCGTTGCGCAGGATCACCTCCGGCGCCTTGATCTCCATCAGGCGCTTCAGGCGGTTGTTGCGGATGATGACCCGGCGGTACAGGTCGTTCAGGTCGCTCGTGGCGAAACGGCCACCGTCCAGCGGCACCAGCGGGCGCAGCTCGGGCGGGATCACCGGCACCACCTTAACGATCATCCACTCGGGGTTGTTGGCCCGGCGGCTGTTGGCATCGCGGAAGGCCTCCACCACGTTGAGGCGCTTGAGGGCCTCGTTCTTGCGCTGCTGGCTCGTCTCCGTGTTGGCCTTGTGGCGCAGGTCGTAGCTCAGGCTGTCCAGGTCCAGGCGCTTCAGCAGGTCGTGCAGCGCATCGGCGCCCATCTTGGCGATGAACTTGTTCGGGTCGCTGTCGTCCAGATACTGGTTCTCCTTGCCCTGGGCGTCCAGGATGTCCAGGTACTCCTCCTCGGTGAGAAAGTCCAGATACTGCACCGGGTTGCCCTCCTTGTTCACGGCGGTGCCCGGCTGGATCACCACGTAGCGCTCGTAGTAGATGATCTGGTCGAGCTTCTTGGTGGGCAGGCCCAGCAGGTAGCCGATCTTGTTCGGCAGGCTGCGGAAATACCAGATGTGGGCCACGGGCACCACCAGCTGGATGTGGCCCATGCGCTCACGGCGCACCTTCTTCTCGGTCACCTCCACACCGCAGCGGTCGCACACGATCCCCTTGTAGCGGATGCGCTTGTACTTGCCGCAGTGGCACTCGAAATCCTTCACCGGACCGAAGATCCGCTCGCAGAAGAGACCGTCCCGCTCCGGCTTGTAGGTGCGGTAGTTGATCGTCTCCGGCTTGATCACCTCACCGTGGCTGCGCTCGAGGATCTGCTCGGGGCTGGCCAGGCTGACGACGATCTTGTTGAAGTTGCTGTTCAGCTTCACTTCCTTCTTCATGTGCTCTCGTTGCTTGCTTCCGTTCGACGTTCAGTTGCTCCTCCCGAGGATCACTCGAGGGAGACGTTCAGGGCCAGGCCACGCAGTTCGTGGAGCAGCACGTTGAACGATTCCGGAATACCCGGAGTGGGCAGGGGTTCACCCTTCACGATGGCTTCGTAGGCCTTGGCGCGGCCCAGCACGTCATCGCTCTTCACGGTGAGGATCTCCTGCAGGATGTTGGCGGCACCGAAGGCCTCCAGCGCCCACACTTCCATCTCACCGAAGCGCTGGCCACCGAACTGGGCCTTACCGCCCAGCGGCTGCTGGGTGATGAGGCTGTAGGGGCCGATGGAGCGGGCGTGCATCTTGTCGTCCACCATGTGGGCCAGCTTGATCATGTAGATCACGCCCACGGTGGCCGGCTGGTCGAAGCGCATGCCCGTGCCGCCATCGTAGAGGTAGGTCTTGCCGTTGCGCGGGATGCCGGCCTCGTCGGTCTCGGCATTGATCTGGTCGTGCGTGGCCCCGTCGAAGATCGGCGTGGCGTACTTGCGACCCAGCTTCTTGCCGGCCCAGCCCAGCACCGTCTCGTAGATCTGGCCCAGGTTCATCCGACTCGGCACGCCCAGCGGGTTCAGCACGATGTCCACCGGCGTTCCGTCCTCCAGGAACGGCATGTCGGCGTCGCGGACGATCTTGGCCACGATGCCCTTGTTACCGTGGCGGCCGGCCATCTTGTCGCCCACCGTCAGCTTGCGCTTGGCGGCCACGTACACCTTGGCCAGTTTCACGATGCCCGTGGGCAGCTCGTCGCCGATGCTCACCTGGAACTTCTTCCGCTTGTACACACCGATGATGTCGCTGTGGCGGATGTTGTAGTTGTGGATGAGCTGGCGCACCAGTTCGTTCACCTTCTTGTCGGCGGTCCACTCGGTGGGGTCCACGGTCACGAAGTCGATGCCCTGCAGCACCTTGGCGCTGAACTTCACGCCCTTCTTGACCTGCTCCTCCTTGTACTTGTTGTGGATCCCGTTGCTGGACATGCCGTTGACGAGCTGCATCAGCTTGTCCACCAGCAGGTTCTTCAGGGCGCCGAGCTCCTTGTCCTGCTCCTTGTCGATCTGCTCCAGGATGGCCTTCTCGTTGCCCTTGGTCTTCTTGTCCTTCACCGCGCGGCTGAAGAGCTTCTTGTCGATGACCACACCCTTGGTGCTGGGCGGGGCCTTCAGCGAGGCGTCCTTCACATCGCCGGCCTTGTCGCCGAAGATGGCGCGCAGCAGCTTCTCCTCGGGGCTGGGGTCGGTCTCCCCTTTCGGCGTGATCTTGCCGATGAGGATGTCGCCCTCCTTGATCTCCGCACCGATGCGGATCAGGCCGTTCTCGTCGAGGTCCTTGGTGGCCTCTTCGCTCACGTTCGGGATGTCCGCCGTCAGTTCCTCCAGGCCGCGCTTGGTGTCGCGCACCTCCATGATGTACTCATCGATGTGGATGGAGGTGAAGATGTCCTCCGAGGCCACGCGCTCGCTGATCACGATGGCGTCCTCGAAGTTGTAACCCTTCCAGGGCATGAAGGCCACCTGCAGGTTGCGGCCGATGGCCAGCTCGCCATCCTGCGTGGCGTAGCCCTCGCACAGGGTCTGGCCCTTGGTCACCTTCTCGCCCTTGCGCACGATCGGGCGCAGGTTCATGCAGGTGCTCTGGTTGGTCTTCAGGAACTTGGTGAGCTTGTACTCCTTGTCGTCACCATCGAAGCTCACGATGCGCTCCTCATCGGAACGCTTGTACTCGATCACGATCCGCTCGCTGTCCACGAACTTCACCACCCCATCGCCCTCGGCGGTGAGCAGCACCCGGCTGTCGCGGGCCACGAGCTCCTCCAGGCCGGTGCCCACGAACGGCGCCTCGGGGCGCAGCAGTGGCACGGCCTGACGCATCATGTTCGAGCCCATCAGCGCACGGTTGGCGTCGTTGTGCTCCAGGAAGGGGATCAGCGAGGCCGCGATGGAGGCGATCTGGTTGGGACCCACGTCCATCAGGTGCAGCTCCTTGGGCTCCACCACCGGGAAGTCGCCCATCAGGCGGGCCTTCACACGGTTGCTCTGGAACTCGCCCTTCTCGTTCACCAAGGCGTTGGCCTGGGCGATCATCTTGTTGTCCTCCTCCTCGGCGCTCAGGTAGATCACATCGGCCTTCACGTCCACCTTGCCGTCGTTCACCGGGCGGTAGGGCGTTTCGATGAAGCCGAGGCTGTTGATCTTCGAGTACACGCAGAGGGAGCTGATCAGACCGATGTTCGGTCCTTCAGGCGTCTCGATGGTGCACAGGCGGCCGTAGTGCGTGTAGTGCACGTCGCGGACCTCGAAGCCGGCGCGTTCGCGGCTCAGACCTCCGGGTCCAAGTGCCGAGAGGCGGCGCTTGTGGGTGATCTCGCTCAGCGGGTTCGTCTGGTCCATGAACTGGCTCAGCTGGTTCGTTCCGAAGAACGAATTGATCACCGAGCTCAGGGTCTTGGCGTTGATCAGGTCGGTGGGCGTGAACACCTCGTTGTCGCGCACGTTCATGCGCTCGCGGATGGTGCGGGCCATGCGGGCCAGGCCCACGCCGAACTGGGCGTGCAGCTGCTCGCCCACGGTGCGCACGCGGCGGTTGCTCAGGTGGTCGATGTCGTCCACATCGGCCTTCGAGTTCACCAGCTCGATCAGGTACTTGATGATGAAGATGATGTCCTCCTTGGTGAGCACGCGCACGCTGAGCTCGCTCTGCAGGCCCAGCTTCTTGTTGATGCGGTAGCGGCCAACCTCACCGAGGTCGTAGCGCTGCTCGCTGAAGAACAGCTTGTCGATCACGCCGCGCGCCGTCTCCAGATCGGGCGGCTCGGCGTTGCGCAGCTGGCGGTAGATCACCTCCACGGCCTCCTTCTCGGAGTTCGAGGTGTCCTTCTGCAGCGTGTTGTAGATGAGGGCGTAGTCGGCGGCGTTGATGCCCTGCTTGTGCAGGATGATCGTCTTGGCACCGCTCTCCACGATCTGGTCCACGTGGTGCTCCTCGATCACCGTCTCACGGTCGATCAGCACCTCGTTCCGCTCGATGCTCACCACCTCGCCGGTGTCCTCATCCACGAAGTCCTCCACCCAGGTCTTCAGCACACGGGCGGCCAGGCGACGACCCACGGCCTCCTTCATGGCGGCCTTGGTCACCTTCACCTCGTCGGCCAGGCCGAAGATCTCCAGGATGTCCTTGTCACTTTCGAAACCGATGGCACGCAGCAGCGTGGTCACCGGCAGCTTCTTCTTCCGGTCGATGTAGGCGTACATCACCCCGTTGATGTCCGTGGCGAACTCGATCCACGAACCCTTGAAGGGGATGACACGCGCACTGTACAGCTTGGTGCCGTTGGCGTGGCGGCTCTGGCCGAAGAACACGCCCGGGCTGCGGTGCAGCTGGCTGACCACCACGCGCTCGGCGCCGTTCACGACGAACGAGCCCTTGGGGGTCATGTAGGGGATCTGCCCCAGGTAAACGTCCTGCACGATCGTCTCGAAGTCCTCGTGCTCGGGATCAGTGCAGTAAAGCTTCAGCTTGGCCTTCAGGGGCACGCTGTAGGTGAGGCCCCGCTCGATGCACTCCTCGATGCTGTAGCGGGGGGGGTCGATGAAATAGTCCAGGAACTCCAGCACGAACTGGTTCCGCGTGTCGGTGATGGGGAAGTTCTCGGAGAACACCTTGAAAAGGCCTTCCTTCTCGCGGTGCTCCGGCAGGGTGTCGATCTGGAAGAACTCCTCGAAGCTCTGAAGCTGGATGTCGAGGAAGTCGGGGTATTCGATCGACAGGGCACTGGAGCCGAAATCGATGCGTTTGCTGCGCTTGGAGCTGGTCTTCGCCTGGGCCATGGGTACGTATGTAAGAACGAGGACGACCGTTCGTGATCCGACTTGTCGAGGGACGCCGGGGCGCTGGATCGGGGCGCTCCGGGGGGCGGACCTACCGCCCGTTCTAAAAACGCATCATCACAGCACAGACGGGAAGGCCCGCTGTGGGGCCTTCCCGTGCTGCTGTGATGCAGTCGCTGAGCGGGTCTTACTTGACCTCAACTTCGGCGCCGGCTTCCGTCAGTTGCTGCTTCAGGTTCTCGGCGTCCGCCTTGGACACACCTTCCTTCAGCGGCTTCGGAGCGCCGTCAACGAGGTCCTTCGCTTCCTTCAGGCCAAGACCGGTGAGTTCCTTCACCAGCTTCACCACGGCGAGCTTGTTGGCACCGCCGTTCTTCAGGATCACGTCGAAGCTGGTCTTCTCTTCGGCGGCGGCGGCGCCACCAGCGGCGGGACCGGCGGCCACGGCCACAGCGGCTGCAGCGGGCTCGATCTTGTACTCGTCCTTCAGGTACTGGGCCAGTTCGTTGACCTCCTTCACGGTGAGGGCCACCAGCTGATCGCCCAGGGATTTGATGTCTGCCATTGTTCGGGTTTGTTACTTGTTGTTCGGGGAAGCGGACTGTGCGTAACGCGTTCATTGGGGCGACGGTCACGCCGCCCTCGGTGTCTGTTTAAGCGGCGCGCTCTTCGAGTGCCTTGACCAGACCGGCGATCTTCTGTCCACCGCTGCCCTGCAGGCCGCCGATGACGTTCTTGATCGGGCTCTGGAGCAGGGCGATGATGTCGCCGATGAGCTCTTCCTTGCCTTTGAGGTTGCTCAGCATCACCAGCTGATCGTCACCCACGAAGACGGCCTCGTCGATCCAGGCGCTCTTCAGCGCCGGCTTCTTCTGGTCCTTCTTGCGGAAGTCCTTGATCAGCTTCGCCGGGGCGTTGCCCTTGTCGGCGAACAGGATGGAGGTCTGCCCCTTCAGGGTCGGCATCAGGTCGGTGTAGTCGCGGCCCTCCACGCGCTCCATCGCCTTGCGGAGCAGGGTGTTCTTCACCACCTTCATGCGGATCCCCGCCTTGTTGCAGGCGCGGCGCAGGTTGGTGGTGCTCTCAGCGTCCATGCTGGACGTGTCGGCCAGGTACAGCACGTTCGTGGACTTGATCTCTTCGATCAGCTCCAGGATGGCCTGGTCCTTTTCGGTACGGGTTGCCATGTGTCTGCGCTGTTTATCAGGCCTGCACCGTGCGGGTATCCACCTGCACGCCGGGGCTCATGGTACTGCTGATGCTGATGCTCTTGATGTATGCTCCCTTGGCGGTGCTGGGCTTCAGCTTCACCAGGGTCTGCAGGATCTCATGGGCGTTCTCGCTCAACTTCTGGGCGTCGAACGAGGCCTTGCCGATCACCGCATGGATGATGCCCGCCTTGTCCACCTTGAAGTCGATCTTACCGGCCTTCACCTCCTTCACGGCCTTGGCCACGTCCATGGTCACAGTACCGGTCTTGGGGTTCGGCATCAGGCCGCGGGGACCGAGCACACGGCCCAGCGCACCCACCTTGGCCATCACGGCCGGCGTGCAGATGATCACGTCCACGGACGTCCAACCGCCCTTGATCTTCTCGATGTAGTCATCCAGGCCCGCCATGTCCGCACCGGCGGCCTTGGCCTCCTCGCACTTGGCGGGATCGGCCAGCACCAGCACGCTCACCGTCCGGCCGGTGCCATGCGGCAGGCTCACGGTGCCACGCACCATCTCGGTGCTCTTGCGGGGGTCCACGCCGAGGCGCACGGCGATGTCCACCGTGGCGTCGAACTTGGTGTTGCTCACCTGCTTCACGATCTGGGTCGCTTCCTGCAGGCTGTAGCTCTTGCTGGCGTCGAACTTGGCCAGCGCTGCTTTACGCTTCTTGCTCAGGGTTGCCATGGCTGCAGGTCTTAGAAGGGTTTGTTCCCCGTTACGGTGACACCCATGCTGCGGGCCGTACCGGCCACCATGCTCATGGCGCTCTCCAGGGTGAAGCAGTTCAGGTCGGGCATCTTGTCCTCGGCGATCGCCTTCACCTGTTCCCAAGTGATGCTGCCCACCTTCTTGGTGTGGGGCACGCCGCTGCCGCCTTTGACCTTCGCCGCATCCATGATCTGCACGGCCGCGGGCGGGGTCTTGATGATGAAGTCGAACGACTTGTCGCCATAGACCGTGATCACCACGGGCAGCACCTTGCCGGCCTTGTCCTGCGTGCGCGCATTGAACTGCTTGCAGAACTCCATGATGTTCACGCCCTTGGCACCCAGTGCCGGGCCGATGGGGGGCGACGGGTTGGCCGCTCCGCCCTTTACCTGCAGCTTGATCAGCGCTGCGATCTCCTTTGCCATTGTTCTTGATTTGTGTCCTTATGGCGCCTTCCTCATCGGTCGGCTCGGACGGGTTTTCCTTCGTTGTGGGCGACGTTCACGCCGCCTTGTTCACTGTTCCTCCAATTGGCGAAGGATGACGCAAGCGTCATCCTTACACTTCCTTTTCCACCTGCATGAAGCTCAGTTCCAGCGGGGTCTTCCTTCCGAAGATCTTCACCATCACCTTCAGCTTCTTCTTCTCCTCGTTGATCTCCTCGATCACCCCGTTGAACCCGTTGAACGGACCGTCGATCACCTTCACACCCTCACCCACATGGTAGGGGTTCACGCTGGTGGCCTCGGCATCCGCCAGCTCGTCCACGGTGCCCAGGATGCGGTTCACCTCGCTCTGGCGCAGAGGAACAGGGTCTCCCCCCTTCTCCGACCCGAGGAAGCCGATCACATTGGGCAGGTTCTTGATGGTGTGCGCGATCTCACCGGTCAGGTCCGCCTCCATCAGCACATAGCCGGGGAAGAAGTTGCGCTCCTTGCTCACCTTCTTGCCGTCGCGGATCTGGTAGAACTTCTCCATGGGGATCAGCACCTGGGCAATGTGGCTGCCCATCGCCGACCGGGAGACCTCCATCTCCACAAGCTCCTTCACCTTCTTCTCCTTCCCGGAGATGGCGCGGATCACATACCACTTCTTCTGCCCGGCTGCCATGGTCTACTGCAGGAATTTGTAGATGAAACCGAGCAGCCCTTTCCAGATGCTGTCATCACCCATGTTCTGCACCCCGAAGATGTAGTCCATCAGGAAGACGATCACCGAGATGATCAGGGCGGCGACCAGCACGATGATGGCGCTTCCCTGGAGCTCTTTCCAGGTGGGCCAGCTGACCTTGTTGACCAGCTCATTGTAGCTTTCGCTCAGATATGTTTTGAAGCTTGCCACGGTTCTTGATCGCTATTGGCACGGGTGGCAGGAATCGAACCCGCAGCCTAAGGTTTTGGAGACCTTCGCTCTACCAATTGAGCTACACCCGTAGAACAGTTCCTTATCCACTTCTTTCGGCGGCGAAGGCCGTCCGCCTTGCGGCGGACGGCCTCACCTCCGTTGGTATCTGGTTGCTTACTTGATGATCTCGGTCACCTGGCCGGCACCCACCGTACGGCCACCCTCGCGGATGGCGAAACGCAGGCCCTTGTCCATGGCGATCGGCACGATCAGCTTCACGGTGATGGTCACGTTGTCACCAGGCATGATCATCTCACGGCCGGCCTCCATCGTGATCTCGCCCGTCACGTCCGTCGTGCGGAAGTAGAACTGCGGACGGTACTTGTTGTGGAAGGGCGTATGACGGCCACCTTCCTCTTTCTTCAGCACGTAGATCTCACCCTTGAACTCAGTGTGCGGGGTGATGCTACCGGGCTTCGCGATGACCATACCACGACGGATCTGGTCTTTTTCGATACCGCGCAGCAACAGACCGCAGTTGTCACCGGCTTCGCCACGATCGAGCAGCTTGCGGAACATCTCCACACCCGTGCAGGTGCTGGTGAGCTTCTCCTCCTGCATGCCGATGATCTCCACGTTGTCACCCACCTTGATGACACCCGTCTCGATACGACCGGTGGCCACCGTACCACGACCCGTGATGGAGAACACGTCCTCCACGCTCATCAGGAAGGGCTTCTCCACTTCGCGGGGGGGCACGGGGATCCAGTTGTCCACGGCCTCCATCAGGGACATCACGGTGTCCACCCACTTGTCTTCGCCGTTCAGGGCGCCCAGGGCGCTGCCACGGATCACGGGGGTGTTGTCACCGTCGTACTCATAGAAGCTCAGCAGTTCGCGGATCTCCATTTCCACCAGGTCGAGCAGCTCGGCGTCATCCACCATGTCGACCTTGTTCATGAACACCACGATCCGGGGCACACCCACCTGACGGCCGAGCAGGATGTGCTCGCGGGTCTGGGGCATGGGGCCGTCGGTGGCGGCCACCACGAGGATGGCGCCGTCCATCTGGGCGGCACCCGTCACCATGTTCTTCACATAGTCGGCGTGGCCCGGGCAGTCCACGTGGGCGTAGTGACGGTTGGCCGTCTGGTACTCCACGTGCGAGGTGTTGATGGTGATACCGCGCTCCTTCTCTTCGGGGGCGTTGTCGATCGAGTCGAAGCTGCGTGCCTCGGACAGGCCTTTGTCGGCCAGTACCTTGGTGATGGCCGCGGTCAACGTGGTCTTGCCATGGTCAACGTGACCGATGGTGCCGATGTTGACGTGCGGCTTGGTGCGTACGAAAGTCTCCTTTGCCATTGTCGTTCGGTCGTTGGTTGTTGTGTTCTGTCTATCGGTCCCTCACTTGTTGTACCGGGCCAGCCGTCCGAGAACGGTCGCAGCTCGAGCCTTCTCCATCTGGAGCCTTTGACGGGAATTGAACCCGTGACCTCTTCCTTACCAAGGAAGTGCTCTACCCCTGAGCTACAAAGGCCTAATTTTCATTGCCACCCCGAAGGGTGTTGACCGTGGATCCCTGACACGCAGGGCTCCGTGGCCGTAGAGCGGGAGACGAGACTCGAACCCGCGACGTTCAGCTTGGAAGGCTGATGCTCTACCAACTGAGCTACTCCCGCATGAAAGCCGGTCCGAGGGTGGGTCCCGCCATTGGGTCGACCAACGCCTGGAAGCGGCGTTGATGGGACTTGAGGTGGTGGGGAGAGCAGGATTCGAACCTACGAAGTCGTAAGACAACAGATTTACAGTCTGCCCCCGTTGGCCACTTGGGTATCTCCCCTTTTATCGGCTCCTAGAGCCAATGAAGGGACTCGAACCCCCGACCGGCTGATTACAAATCAGCTGCTCTACCAGCTGAGCTACATTGGCCTGTACAACAAGGAAAAGAACGTTCCTCTTCACCCCGCATCCGACCCGAGGGCTGGAATTGGGCCTGCAAATGTAGAAAGAAACCGTTCTCCTCCAAACAACAGGGGCCGCGAACTGATCGCGGCCCCTGTCATCCCCACCGGACCCGGGCTCCCGGCAGGCTGTCTCCCCCGGTCAGGAGGCTTCCCGGAGCCGCTCCTTGGCCCGCTCCACCTGGCTGCGGAGCGCCTCCACGGTGCTGATGGTGGCCTCCTCGAAGGTCTTGGCCGTGCGCTTGGCGAAATGTTCCCGGCCGGGCACCACCAAGCGGATGTCCACCACCTTGTTCTCCCGGTTCTGCCCGTCATGCTCCAGGCGCAGGAAGACCTCGGCGGCGAGGATGTTGTCGTGGAACAGGGTCAGCTTGCTGAGCTTGTCCTGGATGAACTCGACCAGCTTGGTATCGGCGTCGAAGCGGATGGATTGCACGTTCACGTTCATGGTCCTACGGTTCGTTTGAGTGTTGGTCTGAAGCCCTGCCTCCTCCCCGGGGATGGGCCAGGGCATGTACTTTTCGGAGTTTCTCCACCGTGTTGTGGGTGTACACCTGCGTGGCGGCCAGTCCGGCATGGCCCAGCAATTCCTTCACGGCGTTCAGATCGGCGCCGTTCTCCAGCATGTGTGTGGCGAAGGTGTGGCGAAGCACGTGCGGACTGCGTTTCTGCTGCGGGGTGACCCCACTAAGGTAATGCACAACGAGACGTTGTACGGTCCTTCTCGCCAGGGGTTCTCCCCGTTCGTCCACCAGCAGGGGGGCGCCCGGTAGTGGCCGCCCCTGCAGCACCGCGCGTTGGGCCAGCAGGTCGGCCAGGGAGGCGCACAAAGCGGGTGCCAGTGGCAAGATCCGCTCCTTGTTCCGCTTGCCCAGCACCTTCAGGGTGCCTGCCCGCAGGTCCGCGTCGCCCACCTTCAGGCCCAGCAGCTCGGCCAGGCGCATGCCCGTGCCGTACAGCAGCTCCAGCATGCAGCGGTGCACCGCCCCCTCGTACCCCTCGGGCCAGGTGGTGGCCTCGAACAGGCGGTCCATCCGCACCTCCTCCACGAACTCGGGCAGCCGCTTCGGCGTGCGGGGCGGGTCCACCAGCGCGGTGGGCTCGGTGGTGATGGTACCGGTGAGGCGTGCGAACCGATAGAAGCCGCGCAACGCGCTCAGCTTGCGGTTCACCGTGCGGGGTGAATCGCCCGCCTCCATCAGGGTCATCATCCAGGCCCGCACCAGCCGGTCGGTGGCCTGCTCCAATGGAACGCCCGCCCCCGCCAAATGGGCCTGGAACTGCTCCAGATCGCGCCGGTAGGCCGCCACGGTGTGGGGGCTGCAGCGCTTCTCATAGGCCAGGTGGTCGAGGAAGCGGTCGAGGAGCATGGAAAATGAAGAAGGCGAAAGGTCTGTGGGACCTTTCGCCTTCCAACGTACGAAGGAATGGGATTATTCCTGCTCGGACTGCATCTGCAGCTTGTAGGCTGCGCGGATGATCTCCTTGCGGCGTGCCACCGAGGGCTTCGTGAAGCTCTGGCGGCGGCGCAGCTCGCGCATGGTGCCGGTGCGCTCGAACTTCTTCTTGAACTTCTTCAGCGCCTTGTCGATGCTTTCGCCTTCCTTGACCGGGATGATGAGCATGGTCGTGTGTCCTTTTCTCGTAAGGGGCGCAAAGATAGGGTGATCTTCGGATCGTGCAAGCCTACCCCCGCAATATGTTCCTGCTGATGACCAATTTCTGGATCTCGCTGGTGCCCTCACCGATGGTGCAGAGCTTGCTGTCGCGGTAGAATTTCTCCACCGGGAAGTCCTTGGTGTAGCCGTATCCACCGAAGATCTGCACCGCCTCGTTGCTGGCCCACACGGCCACCTCACTGGCGTAGTACTTGGCCATGGCGCTCTCGGTGGTCATGGGCTTGTGGCGGTTCTTGAGGTCGCCGGCCTGCAGGGTGAGCAGTTCGGCCGCCTCGATGCGCGTGGCCATGTCGGCCAGCTTGAAGGCGATGGCCTGGAAGTTGGCGATGGGCTGCCCGAACTGCTCGCGCTCCTTGGCATACTTCACGCTGGCCTCGTAGGCACCCTTGGCAATGCCCAGGCTCAGCGCGGCGATGCTGATGCGGCCGCCGTCCAGGACCTTCATGGCCTGCTGGAACCCCTGCCCCACCTGGCCCAGGATGTTCTCCTCGGGCACGCGGCATTCCTCAAAGATCACCTCGGCGGTCTCGCTGGCGCGCATGCCCAGCTTGTTCTCCTTCTTGCCCGCCTTCAGCCCGGGCGTGCCCCGCTCGATCACGAAGGCGGTCATGCCCTTGCTGTCCAGCAGTTCGCCGGTGCGCACGATGGCCACCACCACATCGCTGCTGATGCCGTGGGTGATCCAGCACTTGGTGCCGTTCAGCACCCACTCGTTCCCCTCCTTGCGGGCCGTGCACTTCATGCGCATGGCGTCGCTGCCGGTGTTCGGCTCGGTGAGGGCCCAGGCCCCCAGCCACTGGCCGGTGGCCAGCTTGGGCAGCCAGCGCCGCTTCTGCTCCTCGTTGCCGAAGGTGAGGATGTGCCCGGTGCACAGACTGTTGTGCGCCGCCACGCTGAGCCCCACGCTGCCGCAGATCTTCGCCACCTCACCGATGGTGCTGATGTACTCCAGGTAACCCAGCCCTGCGCCGCCGTACTCCTCGGGCACCAGCACGCCCAGCATGCCGGCCGGACCGAAGTGGTCGCGGAACAGTTCAGCAGGGAAATACTGGCGCTCATCCCAGTCCATCACATGGGGGCGCAGTTCGCGTTCGCAGAGGTCGCGCACGGCCTGCGCGAGCATCGTCTGACTTTCGGTCGTGGTGAATTCCATCAGGTACTTCAGTAGGACACCAAGGTGACAACCCTGGCCTTGTATTGTTCAAGTCGGAGCATGCCCTGCAGGAAGGACAGCTCGATGAGGAAGGAGAAGCCGGCCACCTCGCCTCCCTGCATGCGCACCAGTTCGGCGGCGGCCATGGCGGTGCCCCCGGTGGCGAGCAGGTCGTCGTGCACCAGCACCCGCATGCCGGGGCGTACGCTACCCTCGTGCATCTCCACTTCGGCGCTGCCGTACTCCAGATCGTACTTGTAGCTCACGGTGCGCCAGGGCAGCTTGCCCTTCTTCCGCACGGTGAGGAAGGGCACACCGAGGGCAATGGCCAGGGGCATGCCAAAGAGGAATCCGCGGCTCTCGATGCCGGCGATGGCATCCACCTGCTCGTGGTGCAACCGCTCGCGGAAGCCTTCGGTGATCGCGCCGCAAAGCGCCGGATCCTCCAGCACGGGGGTGATGTCACGGAACAGAATGCCGGGCTTGGGAAAATCCGGTACGGCCCGGATCGCGGCCTTCAATCTGTGTTCCAGTTCCGTCACTCCACCCTGAGATAGGGCGCAAGTTTACGGAAGAGGTCCTCATCGATCAGGGCACAACCGCGGATCCCCTCCACCGCGATGAACGGCCCGTGCTGGGCTCGGTAGGCGATCAGGGCCTTGGCCACCTTCCAGCCCGCATAGGGGTGCGCGGCCAGGTCCTCCACGGTGCAGGTGTTGATGGGGATGCGGCGCACCATCAAGGTGTCCACCACCAGCAGCGGCGTGATCCGCGCCACGGCATCGGGCTTGTCGCGCAGCACATACACCTCGCTCAACTGCTCCAGCGAGCGATAGCCGCCCAGCTTCTCCCGGTAGCGGACAATGCCCCGCGCAAAGGCCGGCCCGATGCCGGGCAGTTCGATCAGCATGGTGGTATCCGCCGTGTTCACCTCCACCGGCCTGCGCTCCCATGTGGACGCACGCTGTGCCGTAGCCGCCGGACGGTCATTCCGGTACAGGCTGTCCCGGCGGAAGGGGGCCGGCCGCTCCCGGCGTTCGGTGCGGCGCACCAGGCTGTCGGGCAGCTCGATGAAGGGTTCCCAGCGGGCATAGAGCTCCGGGGTCACGGCATAGAGCTTGGCCACATCGCGCTTCACGCGGAAACGCCCGCCCTTGGCCATGTAGCGCATCACGCCCTCGGCCTGCCGCTCGGTGAGGCCCAGCGCCACCCAATCGGCCTGCTCCAGGGTGTTCGGGTCGAAGGGCGCGGTCGGCCCGGTGACGACCGGCGGGGCCTCGGCGGCGGTGCGTTCCGCCTGCATGGCCTGCCACTCCGCCTCCAGCGCGGCCACATCCACCGGGGCCGGGGAGTCGAACCATTGCAGGTAGGCCGCGCGGACCACCACCACGGCGAGCAGCAACAGGATAAAGAGCAGGAAGCCATTACGCTCGCCCCGGTGCAACCGGAACAGGCGCTTCAGTTCCTCGGTATCTCTGCTGCGGCCTCGGGCCATGAGGAAGGGTCGGGCGCGCGCGCCTCCTCATTTCGAAAGGTGGTGGACGCGCCGTTCATGGCCAAGATAAAACGGAAAGATCGCTCCTCCATCACCCGTCTGAAAGGACGTGCATGGGCCAGATCCTTCGGACCCGATCAGGCCTTCAACTGACCGGCCAGCACGGCGAGGCCTTCCTCGAAATGGCGGGGGGCGTAGCCCAGCTCGCGGCGGGCCTTGTCCAGGATGAA
>CAUJFM010000098.1 GCA_963169595.1 Bacteroidota bacterium
TTCCTCGGACTGCTCAAGGCCTTCGTGCAGATCTACACCGGACGTGCGGACCGCAGCCCGCACATCCGCAACATCGTCACACGCCAAGCCACCGTGTGGCAGGAGGGCACGCTCGCCCACCTGGATGGGGAGCCCGTGGACATAGGGCACGAGGTCAACTTCCGCCTGGAGCCGAAGCGGCTATGGGTGGTGCGGTGATCGAACCTGGCCGCTGCATCCGTGTACGGAGCGGCATGGTCATCCGCAAGGCGTTCCTGTTCATCCTGTTCCCATTTGGAGTCGCAGCCCAACCAGGGCCGATCGAAATACCACTGCACGTGGTGGTGGAACTGGACCATGCGCTGTACCGCGACGAGGCGCCGCAATACATGGTCATTTCACCGAATTCCGATACGCTGTTCGCGGATGAGATGCGCGCTGCGAATGGCGATAGCATGCTTTCGTTCCATGTACATGCATCGCGCGATGACCGGCCGTGGAGCGTGAAATACCTGCCGGGTGGCGCCATGATGGACCTGCTCCTTGCCCACGCGCCATCGCCACTCGGTGTTTCGCTGCTGCTGCCTTTTACCCAAGGTGCGTTCGAACTGGATACACGTCGCCTGATGAAATGCCTGAACGACCAGTCAAACACCCTGGAGGTGCTTGATGCGCGCCGCCGTGCATTGAACGCCGGGGAATTCCCCGGTGCGGTGGATACCCTTGCGTGCCATGGCGGCCAGGTGATCTGGTCGCGTGGTGGCAGCGTGCATTCATCCGTGCGGATACCTGACCTTATGCCCTTCGTGAAAAGGATGCCCCGCATACCCCCCACATCCGCGCGGGAAGCGAGCTATCCCGGAGGCATGGAGAACTTCCACCGCTTCATTCGCATCCATTTCAACAAGCCGATGATCGAGCGTTTGAAAGCGCCGGTGAAGCTCTCTGCGGTGGTGACCATCGAAACGGACGGAAGCATACACCAGGTGAATTTGAACGGTAGCGGCCACCCCGAATTGGATCGTGAATTCAAGCGGGTCTTGCAACTGAGCAGCTTGTGGGAAGCTGCTTCCCAAACTCAGCCGCAGGTGAACAGCGATGCCGCGAGCTTCAGCTTCATCGAACAACGCATGGTGATAGAGTACACCGTGGAACCCAAAAGCGTCTGGCAAGAAATGCCCGACGGATGGCTTTCGCTCGGTCCAACGCCACTTCGATCGACCGACAGTCTGGAGATCCATATCCGATGGCACGGCGGGTCCTGTGGGAAATACGACGCAACGACCGAACTGCTCCCTCAACAGCCTGATGAGGATTTCCGTGAGGTGATCCTGCGTTTCGGAACGGTGCTACCCGCTATGTGCGAGGATATGTCCGACCAACACTTCATGCACAAGATGGCGCCGCTTCCGCCCGGGAAATATCGCTTGCGCAGACTGCCACATCCGGTGCTGCCCGATGCCGTGTGGGCAACAGACCCCTATTCCGTGAAATTCTTCGACGTAGTCCGCTGACCGGCTCACTTCAAGAAACCGCCGTCGATCACGAGCATCTTCACCGGTCCTTCGGTGCGTGAGCGATGACTGCTCAAGCCATCCGACACGGCGTAGGACATGCCTGGCTTCAACACGTTCGTCGTACCGTCCTTCTGTTCGTTGATCAACTCGCCCTCGAGCACGAAGACCAGATGGCCCAGCTCGCACCAATGGTCCGCGAGGTAATTGGCGGAGTACTCGATCATGCGGATCCGGAGGTCACCGTGTTGCTGAATGCGCATGGTAGCGGTACCGGTGGCGCCATGAACAACGGTAGTGGGGATCTTGTCCCAGTCGGTGATCTGGAAAGGAATGTTGGAGGCGCTCATGAATGGTTGGGGTTCACGCGAGTATCCATTTGAGTCGCTCACGGACCGAAACGTTCGCTGGGCTTTCGGCTGGTATGGCGGATCTGGTAGACATACACGTCGTTGCCCTTGAGTTTGAACACCACTCGATAAGGAAAGTCATCGAGCATGGCGTGGCGGAACTCGTCTTTGCGCAACTGGAAACCGCGAGGATCGCTGCGTATGGAGGAGAAGCAACGTTGGAGGTCGTCGAGGAAGCGATGGCCCAGGCCCTTGCTCCGTTTGTCGTACCAAATCGCCGCTGCGGTGTACCCACGCACCGCGACGACGCGGACATGCAGCCGGTGGCTCATTTGCCCAGGGCCTCACGCGCCATTCGCATGGCTTCTTCCATGGTCACGTAGGCGTCTTCTCCGCTCTCCTGCTTGCGCTCTATCTCGCGTAATTCCGTTAGCTCATCCTCCGTGAAGTCCACTTCCGTGCTCTCGCGCCGATCAAAGAGGTCCTTAATGCGGCTGAGGAAGGTTGCGTCCTGCTCCAGCAGCAGGCGTTGGACCAGGTTGAGCTTGAGGTCGGAGGTGCTCATGGGCTTGGTATTGTTCAAAGATAGACCCGAAGGTGGCGCAAGGTGACAAAGGTGGTGCCCTTCTACCAAGGCTGAGAAAGTTAATCCCAGACCCTCACCGAATCAACGCGTTGTGATATACTATCAGGGTACCTCGAAGAACCTCGTTCCGGCGGCGTTCATGAGAAAGAAGCACAGCGGTCATCGCTTGCTCTCATTCGCCCATACTTTGTTGCTCCTCAGTCGGATACTACGATCCAGTATCCTCTCTTCGGAGCGCCTCGGCTGGGCGAATGATAGCGGCGCGCGCCATCCGTTCGAGGTTCTTCGAGGCACCCTATCATAGTGAACGTCCATGTGGAAAAGAGCCGTCCAACCAAGGTCAAGGTGATAGGTCCACTCGCACATCACAGTATCTCTGGGAATGGTCAGCCAATACGCTACCTCTTCTCTCGTCATCCCCTCCATCTTATGATCGCTCAAAAAGTCGTGGTACATACGACCGCGAACTTGGTAGTCACCTTGAGCCCACTTGTGACGGTCGAATGCCTCATTCTCGAAGTCATTGCATGCCGAATTCAGAAGTAAGAACAACAAGGAACGCCCCACGGTTCTGTAGTGGTACATCTCACTGCCCCTTCATCTCCCCGCCCGTCATCCTTTTGCGTTCGATCTGCATAGGATTGGGCTGGCGCCATTGGTTCTCCTTGAACACATCGAAGCGGGTGGGCACCAGGCGCGGAGGCCAGCTGTTGTTGTTGAGGTCGCAATCGGCGGTCTCCAAGAAGGGGTCGAGCACGATGGCCTTCACCTCTTTGCGCTTCACGAACACCTTGGTCACCTCATCGCTGGTCTTCCAGATCTCCGCTGGGATCCGCTCCACCTCCTTGGAACCATCGGTGTACTCCCATTCCAGGATCAGGGGCATCACCAAGCCACCG
>CAUJFM010000099.1 GCA_963169595.1 Bacteroidota bacterium
GGTGACAGCCTGGTGGTGACCCCGCTGAGCAACACCTCCTACACCGCCACGGTGACCGATGATTGTGGAACAACCTCGGTGGCCCAGTTCTTCGTGGAGCTTACCCCGTTGCCACCGCTGGTCATGAACATCCTGGGGCCGAACATCCTCACGGAAGGTTGTGATGCGACCACGATCAACATCATCCGTCCGCAGGGTGTGCCCGGCGATGTGCCCATCACGCTCAGCTTCGCGGGCGGCACCAACGGCACCGACTTCGACCTGCCCATCTCCGTCACCATCCCGGCCGATATCCTGAACGTACAGGTGCCCTTCCAGCCGCTGGAGGACGATACGGCCGATGATGGTGAGGTGATCACCGTGACCGGTACGTACACCGATCCCTGCGGACGCACGGTGAGCGCGTCGGTGACCATCACCACCCTGGATGCACCGCCCATCCTGCTCCAGGCCTCGGATGTGCTGGTGGAATGCAGCAACGACTCCATCCCCATCTCGGTGGTCGCCACTGGTGGTGTGGGCTCGTTGGAACTGCTCTGGTCCACGGGCGATGAAGGCTCGGTCACCTTCGTGCCCATCCTCGCCACCGGCATCTACACGGTGACGGCCACCGATGATTGCGGCCGTACGGCCGCCGCGTCGGTCACCGTGATCGTGGACTGCGAAGTGATCATTCCCAACGTGTTCACGCCCAACAGCGACGGGGTGAACGATGTGTGGTTCATCGATGGCATCACCTATGCCAACAACACCCTGCGCATCTTCAACCGCTGGGGGCAGCTGGTGCGTGAGTTCAAGAACTACCGGAACACCTGGGATGGCGACGGCCTGCCCGATGGCACCTATTACTACGAGCTGATCGTGGAGCGCAAGAAGGAGCCCTACACGGGGCACGTGACCATCCTGCGCAGCGGCTGGTAGGAGGCGCGATCACATCAACAGGGAAGAGCCCGTCATCTCGGCGGGCTTTTCCATGTCCATCAGTTGTAGAATGGTGGGGGCCACGTCGGCCAGGATGCCGTCCCGCACCTTCAACGGCCGGTCGTCCAGCACGATCACTGGTACCGGATTGGTGCTGTGGGCGGTGTTCGGCGAACCATCCGGGTTCAGGGCCTTGTCGGCATTGCCGTGGTCCGCGATGATGACGAAGGAGTAGCCGTTGCGGCGTCCACATTCCACCACCTGCTGCGTGCAGCGGTCGGTGGTCTCCACGGCTTTCACGACGGCCTCGAACACACCGGTATGGCCCACCATGTCGGGGTTGGCGAAGTTGAGCACCACCAGGTCCACCAGGCCCTTGTCGAGCTCGGTGCAGATGGCATCCGTGATGCCCTGTGCGCTCATCTCCGGCTGCAGGTCGTAGGTGGCCACCTTGGGCGATGGCAGCATGATGCGGCTTTCGCCCTCAAAGGGCTTCTCACGGCCACCGCTGAAGAAGAAGGTGACGTGCGGGTACTTCTCGGTCTCGGCGATGCGGATCTGGGTGCGGCCCGCCTTGGCGACCACCTCGCCCAGCGTCATGGGCAGGTCGTCCTTGCGGAAGATCACCTGCACGTCGCGGTACGTGGGGTCGTATTCGGTCATGGTCACATAATGCAGGGCCAGCGGGGACATGCCCTGTTCGGGGAAGGCCTGCTGCGTCAGGGCCTGTGTGATCTCGCGGCAGCGGTCGGTGCGGAAGTTGAAGCAGATCACCACATCGCCGTCCCGGATGGTGGCCAGCGGTGCCCCGTCCGGACCGGTGACCACGAACGGCTCGATGAACTCGTCCGTGCGCCCTTCGGCATAGCTGCGGTCGAAGGCCTCGAGCGGCCCGTTGATCGGGGTGCCCCGGCCGTGCACGAGCAGTTCATAGGCCTTGGCGATGCGCTCCCAGCGCTTGTCGCGGTCCATGGAATAATAGCGTCCCACCACGCTGGCCACCGTCACCGGCAGGCCCTTCACCTGTTCCAGGAACCGCTGCATATAGCCTTTGCCACTGCGCGGGTCGGCATCGCGACCGTCCGTGAACGCATGCACGAAGACTTGGTCCACGCCTTGGTCCGCGGCCATCCGGCAAAGCGCTTCGGCATGGGTGCGCATGGCATGCACACCGCCGTCGGACAGAAGCCCCATAAGGTGCAGGCGCGCTCCGGGTCGCTTGGCGGCCTCGAAACAGGCACGCAGGGTGGGGTCGGTCGCCAGGCTGCCATCGGCCACGGCCCGGTCGATGCGCATCAGGTCCTGATACACCACGCGGCCCGCGCCGATGTTGAGGTGCCCCACCTCGCTGTTGCCCATCTGGCCGGGCGGCAGGCCCACATGCTCCCCATCGGTAAGCAGGGTGGCATGGGGTGCGGTGGCGAGCAGCCTATCAATGAACGGGGTGTTGGCGTTGGCGATGGCGTCGGTGCGGTCACCGGCGCCAATGCCCCAACCGTCCATGACGATGAGGACCACTTTATGTGCAGGCATCAGCGGTTGGGAAAGGAGGCCGCAAAGATAGCCCCCTGCGGAGCCCGCTGCTTGACGGTGATGTTGCCGCCGAGCTGGCGCACCAGCCGCTCCACGATGTACAGTCCGAGCCCGGTGCCCTTGGCATTCCGCGTCTCTTCGGTGCCGGCCCGGTAGAACTTCTCGAAGATGCGCTGCCGGTCCTCCTCGGGGATGCCGGGCCCCTCATCGGCCACGGTGAGGCGCCAGCCATCCTGGCCCGCGACCACGGTCACGTCGATGGTGGTGCCGGCGGGCGCATACTTGGCCGCGTTCTCGAGCAGGTTGTCCACGATGCTGCGCAGGGCCTGCGGGTCCACCTGCACCAGCAGCTCACCGGGTCCTTCGAGCTTCAGGGTGTGGTGAGGGGCCAGTTGGGTGCGCGCACGTTCCACCGATCGGTGGAGCAGGTCCATGATGTCGGTGCGCACGGGATGCAGCTCCAATCCACCTTCGTCGGCCCGGGTGGCCATCAGCACCTTGTCCGTCAGGTGGGCCAGGCGGTCCGCTTCATCCACGGCCTGGGTGCGCAGCAGTTCGCGCTGTTCGGTGGTGAGGCCCGGCCGGGCCAGGGTCTGCAATTGCAGTTTGATGGCCGCGATGGGGGTTCGCAGCTCATGGGTCACGGCGAGCAGGAAGTTCTGCTGGGTGCGGGCCAGGGCCAGGTCGCGGCGGATGGCGCGGAAGGTCAGATAGAGCACGGTCAGCAGCAGCAACAGCAGCACACTGCCCTCGCCCAGGATCATGCGTGTGCCGCGCGCGGTGTCGATCGGCCGGTCGGGTCCGAACCCCAGGGCCTGCAGGCTCAGCGCCAGCTCGGCGGCCTCGCGGTCCTTGCGGAGCAGCAGCACGGTCCACCACAGGAACTGCAGCACGATGTACAGCGCCAGCAGGCCGAACAGCAGCAAGGTCCTGCGGTGAGAGCGCCGTCCCATGCCCCAAAGGTAGACCGGCGGCCATGCACAACTGGACGATGACGTATCTTGGACCGCTCCGCTGATCATGGATGCTCTAGGTGCGAAAGCGTATATCCTCGAACGTCTGAGGACCGAGCTCCCCAAGGAACGCACGTACCACAGCCTGGGACACACGCTGGACGTGTATGCCAGTGCCATCGACATTGCCGAACAGGAGGGCATCAGCGGGGAGGACCTCGTGCTGTTGAAGACCGCGGCCCTGTACCATGATTGCGGCTTCATCATGCACGGCATCGATCATGAGGAGCATGGATGCACGGTGGTGCGGGAGCAGCTGCCCCGTTTCGGGTACAGTGCGGTGCAGGTGCGGCGGATCTGCGACATGATCATGGCCACGCGCATCCCCCAGGCTCCGCGCAACAAGCTGTCGCGCATCCTGTGCGATGCGGACCTGGACTACCTGGGCCGTGGTGACTTCGAGGTGATCGGGGCCACCCTGTTCGCCGAGATGCGCACCTTCGGGGTGCTGAAGACCGAGCGGGAATGGAACCAGCTGCAGGTCCGGTTCCTGGAACGCCACACCTATTTCACCAGCACCAACAAGCGGTTGCGCGAGCCGGTGAAGCAGGCCCACCTGGCCGCCCTGCGGACCTGGCTGGTGGAACACCCCGAATGAAAAAGCCCTCCGTGAGGAGGGCTTTTCTGTGGTGCCTCCCAGGATCGAACTGGGGACACACGGATTTTCAATCCGTTGCTCTACCAGCTGAGCTAAGGCACCGAACTTTGTCCGACCGGTCGCTGGTGACCGGCTGACGGGCCGCAAAGATAGACAAGTACGCTTACCGTGCACACCACCCCTGATGTTCTTGTACTGGATGTGGGGAATACCCGCACCAAGGGAGGGCTTTTTCACCGTGGTCGCCTGTACCGTCACGGGGTGATGCCGTCCGGCGATGCCGATGCCCTGGCACGTTTCCTGGCGGGGGCCACACCCGTACGCATCGTGCTTGGTTCCGTGGCCGCTCCCGATCCCGGGTGGGAGCACCACCTGCGCGGTCTGGCCCCATTGACGATCGTGACCGGCGGCTCTCCCGCCCCTGTGAAGAGCGCCTACCGCACACCCTTGACCCTGGGGGTGGACCGCCTGGCCAATGCCGCGGGCGCATGGCGGATGTTCCCGGGCAGGGCCGCACTGGCCATCGACCTGGGCACCTGCATCACTTACGACCTGGTGGACGCGGCCGGGGTGTACCATGGAGGGGCCATCGCCCCCGGCCTCCGCATGCGGTTGAAGGCCATGAACAGCTACAGCGCACGCCTGCCGTTGTTGGAGCCGGTGGAGGCCCCGGAGCCTTGGGGCCAGGATACCTCCGCCTCCCTGGCCTCCGGCGCACAATTGGGTGTGCTCTTCGAGCTGAAGGGCTTCGTGGCCCAGGCGCGGCACGAATTCCCCGATGTGGCCGTTGTGCTCACGGGCGGAGATGCCCTGTGGTTCACCCGCGCTTTGAAAAGTGGCATCTTTGCGCACCCGTCCCTTACCCTTGAAGGCCTGTATGCGATACATGACCATCAGCGCGGTCTGCCTACTGATGGCAGCACCGCATGTGGAGCTTAAGGCCCAAGGGCAGCAGGGCAGCGGCAACCCCTATTCCGCCTATGGGTTCGGCACCCTGCTCAATACCCCGCAGGTGGAGCAGGCCGCGATGGGAGGGGTAGGCATCGCATTGGCCGATGCCTATGGATTGAACATGGCCAACCCGGCCTCCTACCCGGCCTTGGTGCTGACCAATTTCCAAACGGCCGCCGCCATCCGCTTCCTCCGGTTCGATAGCGAGGACCG
>CAUJFM010000100.1 GCA_963169595.1 Bacteroidota bacterium
TACGGGCGACGATCTTAGGATTGTCGCGGATGTCCTAAAGCCGATAGAGGTATTGACCACGGAACATGTCGTCGCTCAACTGCCCGGTTTTGAGCATGTGTTCGCACACCTCGAACAAGCCGAGATAAGCATCGATTGCGGACCAGTCCTCTGCAGCCGGCTCTCCTCCATCGCTCCAAATACCTTCTGGTCGGAGGTTGACATTTACCTGCTCGTGAACTCGGAAGGCATCGCGTAGTCGCAACAGGAAATCCGCTCCTGTTGTTCTTCGAGCCTTCTGTATCTGCTTCCAGGTGAGGAAGAGTCCGACGCCGGCCGCAGGTAGGCCTATGATGGTCGCTAGGTCAGCACCGTCTTGCAATGACATTTTGTTGGTGATCGAGGTGCAAGCAAGATATGTTCACTCCACCACCACCCGCCGGCTCACGTGGTTGCCTCCGTTTCGCACTATCAGCACGTAGCTCCCCTTCGCCAACGCGGAGAGATCCAAGCTCCGCATTGTATTGTGATCATGCGTTGGGAACGTCTCACCAAGCACTTGCCTTCCGGTCATATCGAAGACCTGGATGGAGGTCATTCCGGCGCGATCCATTCGAACTGTTATCCTGCCGTTGGTGGGGTTCGGAGCGACCACTACACGGATGCCGGGGTCGTTATCTCGAATGCTCGTGATGGATCCGGCGTGGATGGTACTGATGACCGAACCAGAAAGCACACAGTTGTAGAGTGCGAGTTCGTCGAGGGCTCCGTGCAGCGGATAGATACCGCCATTCTCATTCGCGCTGTATCCGATCGTATGATGGATAAGCGGATCTTCAGAGAAGTTGCTCAGCGGACCTTCGGAGACCAGTGTGCCGTCGTAGTACGTACGGACCATGTTCGCATCGCGGTCGTATGTCAGGGCGACATGGGTCCAGACTCCGGTTGAAATTGATTGGTCCGAGCAGAACTGAACGGGGTCGACCGTGCTGATGTTCAGTTCACCCGGGTCGAATCCAGGCCCTGGGTCGTTCGTTCCGGCGATACCGATACAGCTACCTGGGACAGCCATTGAGCCGGTTCGGTTGCTGATGATGCATGCACGGTCGTCGGCCAATTCGTCAAGGCGTACCCACCCCAGGATTGAGAAGCTTGTAGAAGCTCGTCCAAGTTCGGAGGCATTGCCGAGGTCAATGTTCGCTCCTGCACCATCGAAGGCATACGCACTTTGAACAAGCCCTGTATGTCCATTGGTCAGCACCGCACCATTTACGAGACCGTGGTGACCATTCCCGCTGGCATCATAAGCTTCACCATCGAAAGGAAACCACGCGACAAGGCATTCGGAAGGAAGCCAGGGGGGAAGCTCTATCGAAAGGTCCCCTACGAAGAGTCGAATGATCTCGTGAGGTGTTAAGGCTCGCTCCCAGATGCCGACATCATCCAGGTCCCCATCAAGAAACCGGACATCGCTCGTGGTCTTGCCAAAGATCACAGGAAGGGTGGCCGTGGTGTTCACCTGAGCATTCTGGTCAGGCGTGAAGCACGCGATCCCGATCTGCTCAACACCGTCGATGTACATCTTCACCGAATTTTTCGCACCTCCATCGGCTGGATCAAAGACCAATGCGCAATGGTACCACTCCGCATTGATGAGACCGTCGTCGCCTCGGGTAACAACACCTGTTCCTGCATCAACACCCAGTCCTGGGCATGGGTTGTTCAATATCGGCTGAAAGGCACCTCCGGTATGCCCGTAGTAGTCGATCGGAGTTTGGTGGGAAACACTTTCGGTGCGAATCCAAAAAGAGAACGTGCGACCTATTGTACCCGCAGGCCCTTGGGCGGTTGTTGCGATGAAGTCCGACAGACCGTTGAATGCATAGGCGGCATCTGGTTGTCCGTTGCGGTCGCTGGTCAAAGAGGCTCCGTTCACGGTGCCGTTGTTCCCATTGCCGCTCTCATCATCGGCATTGCCATTGAAGGGCCACCAGCCAATGAGCCCATCGGCAGGTACATAGCTGGGCACCTGGGCGATCGTTGGCGAACACAGGAGAAGGCAGGTTTTGAGGAGTAGTAGAAAGCGCATCGTGGAGGTTTATTCCCCTGTTGATACCGATCGGCAACAGAAGGTAACCTGCATGATGATGGATCATCTCCGCTTGAGGTAGAGAGCGAGGCTGAGAAGGACTATGACGCCACCTGCCAACAACCACCATCCAAGCGATTCAGTGGTCTGCGCCGTGTGTCCTGCTTCACCTAGTACCTGCCAGCCCGCCCAATGCAAAGGCATGCGCTCTTCGGCGTTGGCGCACTGTTCCAAGTAAGCAAGCTTGGCGCGTTGCATGGCCACGTCTTTGGGCAGCCCCTTGGCGAGTTCGTTGCGGAAGATGGTAATCAGCTTGATGGAAGAGCCTTCGTCGGCCAAGTACTGGGAGCTGATCACATTGGCCGCTCCTGCGTAGAGGAACGCGCGGGCGAAGGAGATTCCGCCGCCACTCCTATCCACCTCGAATAGTCCACTCCTACAAGCAATATGTACAACCAGATCGGCGTTCAGTTCCAATGACAGAAGGTCGCTGGGCTGGATCGAGAAGGAGCTGGTATCCGTGCCGAAATAGTGACGGGGTTGGTGTTCGCGGGAATGAGCGCCAGCGCAATGACCCGCGAGGTAGATCGCGTCGGCCTTCGCAAGGTCTTCTTGAAGATCGGCGAATGTGAAAGCGGAGTCCACAGAACCGTTCGAACCCCAACGCAGCAACGCTGAACGCATACGTTTCAAGTCGGTGAATTGGCCCGTTCCAGGAATTGGTGCTATGTAAAGAGCGTTATGATCGGCTCGTACGTGTTCTTCCCTCTCAGGCTGCATCAGCAACAAAGGATAGCTGAACGCATGGTTCTTCACGAGCGGGCCACACGCACGGATATCCAATGAGCTGGTATCGTTCAATAGGGCATCGAATGAGATGAATGCGGCATCTCCACTTGGGAATACGCGGATGCGTTGGGTGTTTCTCAGGATATGGGCTACCGGCTTATAGACCAAGTTGCGTAGTGCATGATACCCACTTCGGAATTCAGCTGCGGTCTTGTGGTCGAGATCAGCGGTGTTCCGGATGGAGTAGTTCGGTATTTGTGACTCGAATGCAACGCCACTTGAGGTGACCGCCAGGAGGAAGACGCTTTCCCGCAGGCCAGCGACATTGTTCTGGGCGCAGATCAGAATGCCCTCTTCGGGCTTGAGTTTTTGTTGGAGGGCTTGTAGGAACGGCTGTTGTGGTTCGTCGAGGAACGTGCCAGAACCGCGAAAGGCCTGTGCGCTATTCCACTGGTCTCGTCTGCTCTTTTCGGTTGCACGCAGCGCCTGTTCGACATAGGCTGTGTCCCCTGTAAGCTCCCACAAACGTGCGCATGTGGCCATGATCGCTGGATAGGGTGATAGCCAGTATTGATCGTCGAAGAAAAGACCGCCTGCCGTGGTTCGGCCAACGAGGTAGTGGGTGAATTGCTCCTGTCCATTGAGGAGCTCGTGCAGGTACGTTTGCAGTCTGGAGCTATCGTTTCGCCATGGTTCAATGTCGAGCACGAACGACTGGTACCGTAGGCAAGTCAGCCAGATCGAGGCTAGATGATCCTTCCGCCCTTTGCGGAACGCAGGCCCGACCAACGAGGCGCTGCACTGGAAATGGAAGAGCGCACTATCGGGCCTGTTCGAATACAGATGGAACAGGCCACGCAGATTCTGCAGAGTACCGCGTTCAAGGAGTTGTATGGGATAGTGATCCTCCAGTATCCGGATCGCCGCCTGTTGTTCGCGGTCGCAGAGCGGACCATATGGTCCTTTGTCGTAAAGTCCGGATACCAATCGGTCCAAAGCCGCATTGGATACAGCCTTGTGCAGATGGGCTCGCCAGTAGGGTATCACATCCGACCGGTGTGCCAATAAAGTCTGTGCAGTATCGAAGAGTGCGAAAAGCACCTCCTGTCCCCCGTGGATATTGCGATGGGTGGTGCCAAGGGTTTGGTAGATCGCATATCCATGTTTCCAACTAGAGCGATCAACGGCGTTGCGGTAGCGGATCATTGCCTTATTACCCCAAGCGAGAGCTTGGTGTGGCTTGATGAAGAAGTTCGAGTAGCGGCATCGGTTCACGTCGATGCGAGCAAGACGTTCTTCGTTCTGTCCGTAGGCGAGTGCCGCCGCACTATCATTCCACGCGGCGAACTGCTCCATGCTTGCGCGCTGGTAGTAGCACTCGGCCATGAGCATGCATGCCTCGTAGCGCAGGTCGCGGGAAGTGTTCGTTGCGCCCAGAAGTCGGCTTAGCTGCGCCATCACACTGTCTGAAGCGCCTTGGGCGAAGGCAAGTTCCAAGCGATCGATGACCGGATACTGTGCGTTGGCGACGTGGATGAACAGGCTGGCGCAGAAGCCCAGCACTGTACGCACGCGAAGCAGCCGACGGCTCAATGCCTCCATTCCAAACGCGCAGCGATCGCGTCCAGGCGGTCGTGGTATGGGTGAGCCTCGTCGCTGATCTGATCCGACCAAAGTCGGTGGGCCAACGCTGAATTATCGTTTCGCAAGGCCTGGATGAGCAATTGGTATTGGGCCTTGCTGTGGAACGGAGAATCGTGTTGTTCCGCGACATGGCCAAGGGCTGCTGAAGCATCGTGGCCGAGGTTCATTTGTGCCAAGCCGGTGAAGAAGAGCGTGGTATCGCTGGCGGGCAGTTGCGCCAGCCGATCCAGCGTGGTGACGAAGTCGCCCATACCATAGGCTTGCATGGCCTCATCTAGGATCACGTGCGGGTTGGCGCTGGCGGACATGAACACCGGCAACGGGGTTTCTTCCACCGCGAATTCCTCCGCGAGCGCGGGCAGGCTTTCGGGTTGTGTGAACCACCAGATGGCTGCGCCGATGCCAATGAGAAGGCTCGCTGCGGCCGCCCAGCGCCACCAAGGTGGACCGGAGCCATGGCCGCGTTGCTCAACGGCGTTCAGGAGGCGCTTCACGCGTTCATCCTCGTGGTGTTGCACAATTGCGCGTCGAGTGTGCCGATAGTTTGAAAGGAATTCGGCGAGCGCGGCATCGCTAACCAGCCGGAGTTCGAACGCGGCTTTGTCGGCTTTGCTCAGCCGGTCTTCCACGTAGGCTTCGATCACCTCGATGTCGTCGCGATCATTCCACATCGGCGGTGCGTCTTGGTGCCACGGCTTTGGTGATGAGCGCCGCAAGCTTTCTGAAACTCACGTATTTCATCTTCTTCGCGACATCGGCATTGTTGTAGCCCATGATGTCGGCGATGTCCGTCATGGAGCGCTCTTCGAAATAATAGAGCCGCAAGATCTCTCGCTCTTTCTCGGAGAGGTGTTCCATGCCACGCGCAAGGACGTCCTTTGTATGAAGTTCCTCGGTCAGCAGCTCGTACTCGGGTTTTTGCGTGGGTTCGAGCACTCCCAGAACATCGTTACGCCCGTTGTTCCGTTGTGCGCGTATCGCCTTCAGGGCGAGGTTGCGTCCTATAGCGAAGAGATAGGTCGCTGGTGTGCACGAAGTTGGGTCGTACCTACTGTTCCGGACGTTCCGTACAAAAGCGACGATG
>CAUJFM010000101.1 GCA_963169595.1 Bacteroidota bacterium
CCCCATGGTGTTGGAGGGACAGTTGAAGCTGCTGCGCGAAGGACCGGACGGCGATGAGATGCTGCTCTACTTCGTGGGGCCCGGCGAGACCTGTGCCATGAGCCTCACCTGTTGCACGAGCGATGCCCGCAGCACCATCCGCGTGGTGGCCGAGGAGGACACCCTGCTGCTGGCCGTGCCGGCGCGCTTCATGGACCAATGGACGGAGGAGTTCAGGTCGTGGAAGAGCTTTGTGATGCTGAGCTACCAGCGACGGTTCGAGGAATTGCTGCAGACCATTGACGGTATCGCTTTCCAGAAGCTCGATGCCCGCATCTTGGACCTGCTGCGGGAGCGGGCACGCATGCACGGCAGCCCGATCATCACCACCACGCACCAGGAGATCGCGCAGGAGCTGCATTCCTCCCGCGAGGTGATCTCCCGCCTGCTCAAGCGGATGGAGCGTGAAGGCCTGGTGAAACTGGGCCGGCAGCGCGTGGAGCTGGTGGCACCGAAGCGCTCCGTGTGACCGGGATCACTGAAGGCGCTCTTGCGGACATCGGACCTTTGCACCACGAACAACCAACCAATGGACCTCAGGAACCTTGTCAAGATGCCCGGTGCCACGATCGTGGATGTGCGAAGCCCGATGGAATACATGGGCGGACATGTCGCCGGCTCGATCAACATCCCGTTGCAGGAGATCCCTACCCGCATGGACGAACTGCGCGGCCTTACCAAACCGCTGATCCTCTGCTGCGCCAGCGGCAACCGGAGCGGCCATGCGGCCCAATTCCTGCAACAGCACGGCCTGCAGGAAGTGTATAACGGAGGCGGATGGATGCAGGTGAACGCGGCCTGCGCTGCCTGATGGAACACCACGACCAACGATCCCCATCATGAACCTGCAACGCACACACCTTTTCAGCTTCGCGATCCTCGCGCTCACCGCATTGACGGCCTGCTCCCAGGGTGGCACCCAGGAGACGAAAGGCGGAACATCGACCGTTGCTGCCGCACAAGCGCCCGAGACCTTGGATGCCAAGTCCTTCCAAGCGGCCATCGGCCAGGGCAAGGCCCTGCTCGTGGACGTTCGCACTCCGGCCGAGTACGCCAGCGGACACCTCGAAGGCAGCCTCAACGTGGATTGGACCGGTACCAACTACGAGGCTGAGTTCGCCAAGCTGCCCAAGGACCAGCCGCTGCTGCTCTACTGCCGCTCGGGTGGTCGCAGTGGTCAGGCCTTGGAATACCTCAAGTCGAAGGGCTATCAGGTGCAGCACCTGGACGGTGGCATCGGCGCGTGGATGAATGCCGGCCTGCCCGTCACCAAATAGAACCGTCATGGCGAACAGCTTCCAGGAACTCATCAACGGCGATAAGCCCGTGCTGGTCGACTTCTATGCCGACTGGTGCGGACCCTGCCGGTATCAATCACCGATCATCAAGCAGGTGGCCGACGAAGTGGGCGAGCTTGCCCGGGTGATCAAGGTGGACGTGGACCGGAACCCAGCGGCGGCCCAGCAGTTCGGCATCCGCGGCATCCCGGCGCTGCTCATCTTCCGCAAAGGCCAGGTGATCTGGCGCGCCAGTGGCGTGCGGCAGGCCGATGAGCTGGTGGCCCAGTTGAAGGCGGCCGCAGCCTGATCGCACCATACCGAATGAAAAGCCCCGGTCAAGAGACCGGGGCTTTTTGCGTGGTCCCTTAAGCGGGGACCTAGTCGTCGTTGCCGATGTTCAGACCGAGCGTGAGGCCATAGGTGATGTACCGGCTGTCGAGCTCGCTCAGCACGATCACGTCGCTGTCGAAGACGCGGCTCATTCCGAAGCTCACGCTGGGCTCCAGGGTCACGAGGCCCATGTCGAAGCCCAGCGCCGCATCGATGTTGAAGGACCCGTTGCGGAAATCACCCTTGGACAGGTCGAAGCCATCGCTGGTGGTCACCCCGAGCAGGACGTCGTAGGTGGGACCCACCGCGAAGCGCAGGTCGAACTGGTAGCTGTCCACGATCCGGTAACCCAGCAGGGCCTTCAGGCGGAAGTTGGTGCGGGCCACGCCCTCCTCGAAGCGGATGGTGTCGCCGCTGCTCCACACCGTGCGGTTGCGGGTGAAGAACGCACCGGGCTGCACGTAGAAGCGATCGCCGATGCGGAGGTCGGCACCGAACATCCAACCCGCGGCACCCGTGAACTCGATATCCGGGGGAGGAGCGGTGATGTTCTGGTAGGTGAGACCGATCTGGGGGTTCACCTGGAACTGGGCTTGCGCTGCGCCGATGCTGCCACCGACCATCAGCAGAAAAAGGAACTTCTTCATGGTTCTGGGTCCTTGTTGACAGGCCTATGGGCCAATGTCGTGCCAAGATCGGAAAGGTCCGCAAATACCATTGGCCCTCCGTACTTTACGTGCCCATTCACCCCTCATCAGATCACCTGCATGGCACTTCGTTACGCGCTTACGTTCGTCTCCGGCATCAGCATCGCCCTTGGCGCCTTCGCCCAGGATTGCGGCGGTGGTCGTTACACCACGCCCTTATTCCCGGATGTCACGGTGACCACCGGTGTCGCCTTCGGCAGCAATACAGGCGTTTCCGGGGCTCCGCAGACCCTGCTCATGGACATCTACGAGCCCGCCGGTGACGTGCTGGAGGACAGGCCCGTGGTGCTGGCCGCCTTCGGGGGCTCCTTCGTGACGGGTTCCCGCGCTGACATGGCCGGCCTGTGCACCGAGCTGGCCCGCCGCGGCTATGTGGCCATCGCGCCCGACTACCGCATCGGTTTCTTCCTGCCCAATGAACTGAGCACCATCCAAGCGGTGATGCGCGGCTCGCACGACATGAAGGCCTGTGTGCGCTTCCTTCGCCGCAGCGTGGCCGAACAGGGCAACCCGTACCGCATCGATCCAGACCGCATCGTAGTGGGCGGGGTCTCGGCCGGGGCCATCAGCGCCATCCATGCCACCTACCTCAATGAGGATGAGGAGATCCCCGCCATCCTGGCCTCGCAGAGCGTGGCCCTGGGCGGTGCCGAAGGGAACAGTGGCAACCCGGGCTTCTCCAGCGAGGTGCTCGCCTGCTACAGCTTCAGCGGGGCCATCGGCGATACGAGCTGGGTGGTGGCCAACGATCGTCCGCTGTGCAGCGTGCATGAAGTGGGGGACGAAGTGGTGCCGTACAACACGCAGGAGGTCTCGGTCTTTGGCATCGCCACAGGCCTCATCGCCTCGGGCAGCAACGACCTGCACATCCGCCTGCAGCATCTGGACGTGCCCAACTGCTTCCTCAGCTACCCGGGCAATGGCCATGTGGGGTACATCTCCAGCGATCCGGCAGGCTCCCTGGGCTTCGTGTTCGACTTCCTGGCCGACAAGGTCTGCGGCGGGAACACCAGCTGCGGAACGCTTTATGCCTCGGTGGCCGAGCGCGAGCTGGAGCGCCTGGTGGTGACCCCGAACCCCACGGCCGGCATCGTGTCCTTCGACCTGGAAGGTCCCTCCGTGGTGCGCGTGATGGATGCCAGCGGCCGCCTGGTGCTGGAACAGCGGGTGCAGGGCGGCCGGTCCACCCTGGACCTCGGCACCCTGCCCGATGGCTTCTACCACCTGCGGATCGAAGGCGCACAATTCCGTGTGGCCCAGCTGGTGAAGTCCGCTCAGTAACAGCGGGGCTAGCGGGATGCGTGTGGTCGTGATCGGTGGTGGTGCCGCGGGGTTCTTCGCGGCGCTCAGTGTAGTGGAACATCATCCCCGGGCCACCGTGGTCCTGCTGGAGAAGAGCGACAAACTGCTGAGCAAGGTGCGGATCAGCGGGGGAGGGCGGTGCAACGTCACCCACGCCTGCTTCGAACCGCGCAAGCTGGCCGGTCATTACCCGCGCGGCGAGCGCTTCCTGCGCAAGGCCTTCGAGCGGTTCCAGGCACGCCACACGGTGGAGTGGTTCGCCGACCGTGGCGTGCAGCTCAAGGCCGAAGCGGATGGCCGCATGTTCCCGATCACGGACGATTCAGCCACCATCGTGGACTGCCTCACCGAGGCCGCGCGTCATGGCGGTGTGGAGATACGTCTGCGGACCGGTGTGCGCCGCATCCATCCCGGCCAGCACGGCAAGGGGTTCCGGATCGCCCTGGAGGATGGGAGCACGATCACCGCCGATCGGGTCATCATCACCACGGGCGGTCATCCCAAGCCGACCGGTTATGACCTGCTGTCCGACACCGGGCACACCCTCGTTCCGCCGGTGCCCTCGCTATTCACCTTCAACATGCCGGAGGAGCCCATCAAGGAGCTGATGGGCGTGACGGTGCCTGCCGTCACCGCCTCCATTGCCGGCAGCAAGCTCAGCAGCACCGGACCCTTGTTGATCACCCATTGGGGCATGAGCGGGCCGGCCATCCTGCGCCTCAGCGCGTGGGGTGCGCGGGAGATCGCCGCGATGAACTACACCTTCACCCTGCGCGTGGACTGGACGAACGGCCTGGGTGAGCAGGTGCTGCGCGAACGCATCGAGGCGTTCCGTGCCGAACATCCGAAGAAGCACCTCGCGAACCTGTGTCCGGTGGAACTGCCGAACCGGTTCTGGCTGTACCTGTTGGACCGCTTGGAGCTGCCATCCACGAAGCTCTGGGAAGAACTCGGCCGCCGCGACCGCGACCGCCTGATCGATGCATTGACCAATGCCCGCTATGCCGTGCGCGGCCGCACCACCTTCAAGGAGGAGTTCGTCACCGCCGGGGGCGTTGCACTGGATGAAGTGGACCCCGCCAGCCTGCAGAGCCGACTGGTGCCCGGCCTCTACTTCGCGGGCGAGGTGCTGGACATTGACGGCATCACCGGCGGTTTCAACTTCCAGGCAGCCTGGACCACCGGTCACATCGCCGGCCGGCTCCTGACCTCACCGCACCACGCGCAGGGTGGACCGGATGCCGCTGCCCTGCAGGGTGACCAGGTAAAGCCCTGATCCTTCCGGCAGCGGCAGGCCCCCCACATCGCCGCGCACGGTCCAGGTGCCCACGGTGCGTCCGGTGGCATCGGTCATCGTCAGCGTGTAAGCTTCACCAGCCAAGGTGTTGCGCAGGTGCAGGCGTTCGCCATCCCACCACAGCCCGGCCAGGTAGGCGGTCCGTTCCGTCAGGCCGGCCGTGGGTCCCCAGATCGCCGTGACCCACTCGGGGTGGTCGATGTACGGATTGCGGTTGTCCTGGATGCCGAACACCGCGTTGTTCCGATCGACCTCCTTGGGGCTCACGGGATCCTGCAGGTGCCATTCCACCAGCATGGCCTCGGCCCAGGGCAGGAACTCACCATCGGCCATCATGGGGCAGGGCCAGTTGCCCAGGTCGGGCAGGTAGCGCGTCAGCATGTAGAAGTAGCCGCGCGCCAGGTCGCCCTTGTACGCGTCGATGGGTTCGAACACGGTGCCCGAGCAGCCTGGATACGCACAGGGACCTAGCTTGCCGCCGTTCTGGCTGGTCCATGTGGGCGCGTTCACCTCGCCATAGGGCCAGTTGGCGCGCTTCTGGTTCACCCACGCATCGGTGGGGTAGAGGTGGAACAGGTCGGTGCCCATCGGTGCCGCACTGTTGAACCAGCTCTGGGGGAAGGAATGCTCCCGGTTGAAGCAATCGCCCTCACCATCGTAGGTGCCACATTGGTCCACCACGAACTGGTACACGTAGGGCGGCGTGCCTCCGGGCACATCGCTGTACATGTCCCACACGGTGTTGTCCGGCTTGCGGTCGGTCTCGTAGTAGGCCTCCCACAGCATGCTGTTGGTGATCACCGTGTGGCCGTTGATGATCCCGTACAAGGCCTGGCGAAGGGCCTCACCGCTGAGTCCGGCAGCCGGGTCGTAATAACCGGCCGGTGGTTGCGCCAAGGCGAACGAAGGGAGCAGCACGAAGAGCGCGGAGAGGCGGGGATGCATGCCTCAAAAGTAGGGCGCGCAACAACGACGAAGGGGACCCGAGGGTCCCCTTCGATGCAGGCATGGAGGCGTGCTTACTTCACCTTGCTCACGATGGCCGTGAAAGCGGCGGCATCGCTGTAGGCGATCTCGGCCAGGGCCTTGCGGTCCAGACCGATGTTGGCCTTCTTCAGACCGGCCATGAAGACGCTGTAGCTCATCCCGTTCAGGCGGCAGGCCGCGTTGATACGCTGGATCCACAGGCCGCGGAACTCGCGCTTCTTCAGCTTGCGCCCGTCGTAGGCGTGCTGCAGGCCTTTCTCCACCGTGTTCTTGGCAACGGTGTACACGTTCTTGCGGCGACCGAAGTTGCCTTTCGCCATGTCGAGGACCTTCTTGCGGCGGGCCCTGCTGGCTACTTTGTTCTTACTGCGTGGCATGTTCCACTTTGGTTTTTGGGCGTGAGCGTTCCGCCTTCCGACGGACCCTTTGGTGCTTGCACGTCCTGGTTAACGCTACCTATTGATACCCGGAGCGGTTGGGTTGCTTACTTCAGCAGATCGAGGATCGCTTTCTTGTCGCGATCGTGCACAAGGCCCATCTTGGTGAGGGCGCGCTTCCGCTTCGTCTCCTTCTTGGTGAGGATGTGACGCTTGAACGCGTGCTTGTGCTTGATCTCGCCGGTGCCGGTGAGCTTGAACCGCTTCTTGGCGCCGGACTTGGTCTTCATCTTGGGCATGGCTTCTCGCTATCTATCGGTGGTTGCTCTTCTCGTCAGGGCGACCATCTGGTCGCCATTTCGTGGATCTTCGTTTCCTGTGCTCGTGCTTGGGGGCATATGAAGGCGACGTGAACGTCGCCTTTACTTCTTCTTCTTGGGGATCATGTACATGATCATACGCTTCCCTTCGAGCTTGGGCATGGCCTCCACCAGGCCGATGTCCTCCAGGTCCTGCGCGAACTTCAGCAGCAGGATCTCACCGCGCTCCTTGAACACGATGGTGCGGCCGCGGAAGAACACGAAGGCCTTGATCTTGTGGCCTTCCTCCAGGAACTTACGGGCGTGCTTCAACTTGAAGTTCACGTCGTGCTCGTCCGTGTTGGGGCCGAAGCGGATCTCCTTCACCTCCACGTTGGCCTGCTTGGCCTTGATCTCCTTCTGCTTCTTCTTGAGATCGTAGAGGAACTTCTTGTAGTCGACGATGCGGCACACCGGCGGAATGGCCGATGCGCTGATCTCCACCAGGTCCAGGCCTTGTTCCTCGGCCATGCGGAGGGCCTGCAGGAACGGGTACACACCGGGTTCCACGCCTTCACCCACCACGCGCACCTCGTTCACCCCGGTGATCCGGTTGTTGATCCGGTGCGGATCCTCCTTGATGACGCGGCCACGGAAAGGACGACGGGGACCGCCTCCCCCGGGGGGGCGTGGTCCACTGGGACGATTGAAGGGAGGTCCTGCCACTTAAGGTTGATTGGTTCCTGGGTCTATGCTCAAAGTCCACCGAGCTGTTCCCGTACGCGGCCGTTCACCAGGTCGGCGAAGGCTTGTGCGGTCATCGTGCCCAGGTCGCCCTGGCCATGCTCCCGCACCGATACGGTGCCATCTGCGGCTTCCTTCTCCCCGATGATGAGCATGAACGGGACCTTCGACATTTCCGCATCGCGGATCTTGCGTCCGATCTTTTCGTTCCGTTCGTCAACGGAGGCGCGAATATCGCAACTTTTCAACACACCGGCCACGGCGTGGCAGGCGTCCACGTATTTGTCGCTGATCGGCAGCAGGATGGCCTGCTCCGGCGTGAGCCACAGTGGGAAGCGTCCGGCGGTGTGCTCGATCACCACGGCCACGAAGCGCTCCAGGCTGCCGAAGGGCGCCCGGTGGATCATCACCGGCCGGTGGCGGGCATTGTCACTGCCCACGTACTCCAGCTCAAAGCGCTCGGGCAGGTTGTAGTCCACCTGGATGGTACCCAGCTGCCAGCGGCGGCCCAGGGCATCCTTCACCATGAAGTCGAGCTTGGGTCCGTAGAAGGCGGCCTCACCATACTCCACCACGGTCTTCAGCCCCTTCTCGGCCGCCGCGTCGATGATGGCCTGTTCGGCCTTCGCCCAGTTCTCGTCGCTGCCGATGTACTTGCTCCGGTCCTCCTTGTCGCGCAGGCTCACCTGGGCCTCGTAGTCCTTCAGGTCGAGGGCCTTGAACACCAGCAGCACCAGGTCGATCACCTTCATGAACTCTTCCTTCACCTGGTCGGGGCGGCAGAAGAGGTGGGCATCGTCCTGCGTGAAGCCCCGCACGCGGGTGAGACCGTGCAGCTCGCCGCTCTGTTCGTAGCGGTACACCGTGCCGAACTCGGCGTAGCGGATGGGCAGGTCCTTGTAGCTGCGGGGCCGGCTCTTGAAGATCTCGCAGTGGTGCGGGCAGTTCATCGGCTTCAGCAGGAACTCCTCACCCTCGTGCGGGGTGTGGATCGGCTGGAAGCTGTCCTTGCCATACTTCTCGTAGTGGCCGCTGGTGATGTAGAGGTCCTTGTGCGCGATGTGCGGGGTGGCCACCTGCTCGTAGCCGCTCTTCTCCTGCGCCGCCTTCATGAAGTTCACCAGCCGCTCGCGCAGCGCCGTACCCTTGGGCAGCCAGAGAGGGAGGCCCATGCCCACCTTCTCGCTGAAGGTGAAAAGGTCCAGCTCCTTGCCCAGCTTGCGGTGGTCGCGCTTCTTGGCCTCCTCCAGCAGCACCAGGTACTCGTCCAGTTCCTTCTGCTTGGGGAAGGTGATGGCGTACAGGCGGGTGAGCTGCTTGCGCTTCTCATCGCCGCGCCAATAGGCCCCGGCCACGCTCATCACCTTGGCGGCCTTGATGAAGCCCGTGTCGGGGATGTGCGGCCCGCGGCACAGGTCGGTGAAGTTGCCCTGGCTGTAGAAGGTGATCTCCCCGTCGTTCAGGCCTTCCAGTAGCTCCAGCTTGTACTCGTCGCCCTTCTCGGTGAAGTAGGCGATGGCGTCGGCCTTGCTCACCTCCTTGCGCTCGTAAGCGCTCTTCTTCCCGGCCAGCTCCTTCATCTTGCCCTCGATGGCCGCGAAGTCGCCCTCGCCGAGGGTGCGGTCGCCGAGGTCCACATCGTAGTAGAAGCCGTTCTCGATGGGGGGACCGATGCCGAACTTGACGCCGGGGTAGAGGGCCTCCAGCGCCTCGGCCAGCAGGTGTGCGCTGCTGTGCCAGAAGGTGCTCTTGCCTTCGGTGTCGTTCCAGGTCAGCAGGCTCAGGGTGCAGTCTCCGGGGAGCGGACGGCCGGCATCACGCACCTCGCCGTTCACCTTGGCGGACAGGACGTTGCGGGCCAATCCTTCGCTGATGCTCCGGGCCACGTCCATGGCGGTGGAGCCTTCGGGAAAGGTCCGGACGCTGCCGTCCGGAAGGGTCACATTGATCATGGTTCGCTCCGTCGGTACCGGTACGAGGGGCTGCCAACGGGGCCGCAA
>CAUJFM010000102.1 GCA_963169595.1 Bacteroidota bacterium
GTGGCAGAATGCGCTTACCTATATCCATCGCACCCACCTCCCCCGGACCGTCACGCCGGGCGTGTGAAGGCCTTGCGCGTGGCTGACCCGGCGTCTCTCCCAAGGCTTACCGATGGGCATTGGAGAGACGCCGGATATTGCCCATCGCACGGGCCCTCCCTGCGCAATTCCGGCGTGACGGACCTGGGGGCGCGGTGCGAGGGGGCGAGTGGAGGGTGACCTACCACCTGGCAGAACGCACCCACCTATCCCACACACCCAGCCTCCGCAGGGTCCCGAGGACGGAGAGCCTGCGAAGGTTTACTTGCGCCGCGTGAGATCGCGCCCCACATAGAGCAGCACGCCTACCGCGAAGAGGATGTTCACGCTGCGGGCGAAGGGGGGCGCACCGGCCGGCCACAACTGGCCCAGCAGGACCAAGGCGCCCAACACGAACAGGGTGATGCGGATGATGCGGAGCATGGTGGTCTGTTGCACAAGGATACGGTACCGGTCCGGGCTGGACCTCTGCCCTTACCGCAGCAGCGTCACCGTGCCGTGCTGTTCGCCCGGGCCACTGGCGCCGTTGTAGGTGAGGGTCCAGTAATACACGCCATCGCTCACGGCCATGCCGGCACCGGTGCGGCCATCCCACGCGAACTGCGGGCCCTTGGTCTCATACACCAGCTGGCCCCAGCGGTTGTAGATGGAGAGGAGCAGGCTGCTGACGCCCTGCAGCACGATGGGCTGGAACTGGTCGTTGTGGCCATCGCCGTTGGGGGTGAACACGTTGGGCAGCTCCACCACGGCAGTGCAGGGGTCGATGGTGACGAGCACGGTGTCCGCCGCGGTGCAGGGCCCCTGGGTGAGCTGCAGCCACACCAGCTCGCTGGTGGTGGTGCTGTAGGCGCTGCCGGTGGAGCCATCGTGCCACAGGTAGCCGGCATCCTGCGCGAAGGGCGCGATGGTGACGGTGTCGCCGGAGCAGGCGCTCAGGTCAGGCCCCAGGTCCACGGTGGGTTGGGGGATGAAGGTGACGTTGACCGAATCGCGGCCGAAGCAGGCGCCGGCGAGGACGTTGACCCAGTAGGTGCCACTGGTGGTGACGGTGAGCTGCGGGCCGGTGGCCAGGCCGTCGTTCCAGATGTAGGTGTCCACGGTGGGTGTGGTGGCATCGAGCACCACGGTGCCACCGCCGCAGAGCACCTGGTCGGGGCCGAGCTCGGGTTCGGGGTAGGCGTTCACGAAGACCTCCACGGTGTCCGTGTAGGTGCAGAAGGGGGAGAAGGTGATGTCGTCCAGGGCGAAGTCGTTGCCGCTGGTCTGGGTGTTCTGGTTGGTGATGCAGATCTGGGCGGTGGTGTTGGTGCCGGCGTTCCACACCTCGCTGAACTGGTCCCAGGTGCAGGAGGTGGAGGGGGCGGTGAAGGGGGTGCCGAGCACCTCGCCGTTGATGGTGAACTGGAGCACGGCGGGGTTGGTGACCACCATGGTGGAGAGCCAGGCGGAGAAGGCGTAGTTGGTGCCGGGTGTTACGGTGATGGTCTGGCACCAGATGGAGACCCCGGCCTGGGCGGCGCCGTTCACCACCATCAGGTTGCCGCCGCCGGTGTGGTCCGTGCAGGGCGGGAAGTTGGTGTGGGTGTCGCTGGCATTGCTGGCCACGGCATACTGCCCTTCCGAGGAGAGCAGCCCGAAGCTGCCGCCGGTGCCGGGGATGTAGCCGCTGGTGAAGCCCGTGGCGCCGGCGGAGAAGTCGCCGTTCACCACCAGGTTCACGGAGGGGTCGAAGGACTCCACGGTGCAGCTGTACACCCCCGCGTTGCCCTCGTTGCGCACGGGCACGGTGGCCCCATCGTTCCACAGGTAGCTGAGGTAGCCGGGCCCGGGGGTGAGGAAGGTGGTCTGGCCCTCGCAGAGCACCACATCGGGGCCCAGGTCGATGGAGCCGGTGCATTGGGCCTGCACCGCGGCAGGAACGAGCAACAGGGTGCAGGGCAGGAGCAGAAGGTGCTTCATTGCTGGAAGTGACGGGTTCCGGAGCATAAAGGTCGTCCGGGACGATGCGACTTGCACAGCGGTGACGGACCGTTATCCCCCGCTGCGGTGTTGGGAACTGGGCCTGGGGCCCGGCTTCAACCCCACGAGGAGGGTGGTGGCCGCCGCCTTTCAGCCCTTCACGAAGCGCATGGCCTTTCGGCCTTCCACGTGCAGGAGATAGACGCCCGGCGCCAGGGTCGAAACGTCCATTCGGTCGGTGTGGCTGGCCTGAAGCAGCAGCCGGCCGTGCAGGTCGGAAATGCGCACCCGGGTGGCCTCGGTGTCCAGCACAAGCACATCATGTACGGGGTTGGGACCAAGGAAGGGTCCTTGGCGGATCGCCTCTGCTGTGCTTGTGCCCAGCTCGATGGACACTTGCTGCGACACAGGGTCACACACCGCGTCGGCAATGAACCGCACCTGGTAATCACCCGGAGGCAATCCGGACCAGAAGGCATCGGTGCCTGACTGCCAATCGCCAACGGGCTCTTCCAAGGGCATGGTGAACAGGCGGAAGGTGCCGGTGATCGGACCGGGTGGTGGGTTCGTCGCTCCGGGGTCCAGCAGCACGCCAAGCACCTCAATGGAACCATTGTTCCCATTCGTCGCTGGTTCCGCCCAGATGTCCAGCTGGGCACCGGCGCAGCTGTAGGTGTTCAGCAGGTCGCTCCAGCCGTACGAGCCGCACGGGCCATGGTCCACCAGGTAGCCTTGGTAGGTATGGCCGAAGGGCAGGCCTGTCCATAAGTGCGTGGACGCTACACAGCCGGTGGGTACAACGGAGTCAATGGGCACACCGTCCTGCATCAGGTAGAGCATGCAGGTGCTCAGGTCCAGGCAATCGATGTGGTTCAACAGCGCACTGCCCGGGCACCATTGCAGGGCGAGGGTGATACCGAACAGCAACGCACCATCAGAGGTCCAACTGTAGCTGCCCAGCTGCCATTCCACTTGATCGATGGTGAAGGGATGGGTCATCAACAACGCACCGTTGAAGTACAGGTTCACCCAGTGTTCACCCGGTGCCAGGTCGTTCACGGTCCAATCGGTGCTTCCATCGTCCCACTGAACGGCATCCACGGATCCCGGGCACGAGTTGAAGAACGTGGCCCTGCCCAATGTATCGGGCCATACCGGGTGATAGAGGTGCACGTTGCACTGCGCAGCCAGACCTGACGTGGTCAGGATGAGGGCGAAGAGGAGCAGGGGTTTCATGCAGAGCAATGGGGTTGCATCGAC
>CAUJFM010000103.1 GCA_963169595.1 Bacteroidota bacterium
ATGTTCGTGTTGGGATCGGTGCTGATGCCGCCGCCCGGATTGGTGCCGAGGAAGACCTGGTACTGCTGGCTGCGGGTGCATCCGTTCGGGTAGACGATGGTGTAGGTCATCGTCCAGAGCCCCGGCGCATAAGCGTGGTTCAGGCTCCAGCCCTGTGCGGGGTTCTCGATGGGCGAGCCATCGCCCCAGTTGATGGTGCGCACCGCGCCCGGCACGTTGGCGCTCTGGTCCGTGAAGCTGAAGTTCCAGGTCGCCGAGGGATCGCAGATGCTGAAGGTGGTCAGGTTGTTGAAGGTGGTCACCTGCTCGGGACCGGCACTGGTGAGGGCCGCCGGCGATGCGGGGGTCACGTTCACGGTGATGGCGTCCGTGGCCGTGCAGCCATCATCATCCATCACGGTGAGCGTGTACGTGGTGGTGGCGCCCGGGCTGGCAACCGGGTTGGCCACATTGGGATCGTTCAACCCCGCCGCAGGGCTCCACGAATAGGTGTAGGGCGTATCCCCGTTGCTCGCCGTACCGTTGAGTTGCTGGGACGAACCTTCACAGATGGTGACGCTGTTCGGACCGGCATTGGCCGTGAGCGAACAGGGCTGCGCCTGGACCTCCATGGCGGCCAGCAGGGCCAGGTACAGGAAGGACCAACGAAACAGCAGGCTCATTTCAGGGCGTAATTCACCGTATACGAAAGTACCCGGCACCCCGTTCGCGATACGATCCGAACCATCTGGTTTTCAACCACCAACCGGTTATAAGGACGCGTCGTTCCCGGCGGGCGTTGCCTGCGCCTCCACGGCCTGGAGCACCAGCTGCGACACGTCCTCCGCCCGGTTGTGCACCATGAAATGCCCACCACCGGCCACGCGGACCGGCCGTTGGATGTGCCAGATGGGCATCAACCGATCGGCGCTGCCATGAATGTGCACCAGCCCCTCCACCGGCTTTGAGGGCCCCTCCCATGCCAGCACTGCGGCGATCTGCACGCGCAGCTGCTCCAGTGGCGTGGCGGCGATGAAGGCATCGAATAGGGCCTTGTCCGCCTCGGTCTCCACGCCCATCTGCCAGCGCATCAACGGCAAGGTGCGCTTCATGAAGACCGGGGTCAGGATCCGTTCGGCGTGCGTGCCACGGAGCACACGGATGGGCGGCGGCATCTCCTGCGGCCCCTTCCAACTGGAGATGATCACCGTATGCCGCGGCCGGGTGAGCGCGGCCATCTCCTGCACCACCATACCCCCCATGCTCACCCCCGCGAGGGCATGCGGGCGTGTCCGGTCCACCTGGTCGGCCAGCACGCGCGCAAAGTCGGGCAGGGAACTGCCTTCGGGCATCACCGGCCAGTTCAGCGGGTGCACTTGGTGCGGGGCAAGGTCCAGCCGCTGGAAGAGGCGGTGGTCCGCCCCCAGGCCAGGCACCAGGTAGATGTCCATGGTCAATCCAGCGGACAGCTGCGCACGAAGGCCAGCGCGGCCTCCATCGGCTCGTGCATCACCACGTCGGTCCGCACGAAGGGTACCTGCTCGCGGAAGGCCGCCACCAGCGATCCCAACTTCGCGGAGGTCCGCTGCGGAAGGCGGAACTCCAGCGCCTGGGCCGCGGTGAACAGCTCGATCGCGAGGATCCGTTCCACATCGGCGGCCACCTGCCAGGTCTTTATCGCGGCCGCAGCCCCCATGCTCACGTGGTCCTCCTGACCGTTGCTGCTGTCGATGGTGTCCACGCTGTTGGGCATGCACCGCTGCTTATTGGCGCTCACGAGCGAGGCGGCTGTGTACTGCGGGATCATGAACCCGCTGTTGAGGCCCGGTTCAGCCACCAGGAAGGCCGGCAGTCCGCGCTGACCACCGATCAGCTTGTAGGTGCGGCGCTCGCTGATGCTGCCCAGCTCGGCCAGGGCGATGGCGAGGAAGTCCAGCGCCAGGGCCAGCGGCTGCCCGTGGAAGTTGCCCGCACTGATGATCAGCTCATCATCGTCGAACACCGTGGGGTTGTCGGTGACGCTCTCCAGCTCACGCTCCACCACACGCTCCACGTAGGCGATGGCGTCGCGGCTGGCCCCATGCACCTGCGGGATGCAGCGGAAGGAGTACGGGTCCTGCACATGGGCCTTCTTCCGTTTGATGAGCTCGCTGCCCTTGAGCAGCTCTCGGAAATGCCCGGCCACCACGGCCTGTCCGGGATGCGGACGCACCGCATGCACGGCGGGATGGAAGGGTTCTATGCGGCCATCGTAGGCCTCCAGGCTGATGGCACCGATGATGTCGGCGAGCTGGGCCAGGCGGGTGGCCTTCAACGTGAGCAACGACGCGTAGGCGTTCATGAACTGCGTGCCGTTGAGGAGCGCGAGCCCTTCCTTCGGACCCAGCTCCAGCGGCTTCCACCCGAGCTTCTTCAGGGCCTGTGCGCTGGTCATGCGTTTGCCGGCCAACACCACTTCGCCCAGGCCCAGCAGGGGCAGGCTCAGGTGCGCGAGCGGGGCCAGGTCACCACTGGCGCCCAGTGATCCGCGCTCGTACACCACGGGCAGCATGTCGGCATTGTACATGTCCACCAGGCGCTGCACGGTGGCCGGCGCCACGGCGCTGTGCCCGAAGGCCATGTTCTGCACCTTCAGCACCAGCATGGCG
>CAUJFM010000104.1 GCA_963169595.1 Bacteroidota bacterium
GTGAAGGCGAGCTCGTGTGGGCGCAAGGGACCGGGTCAAGCGGTGCCGACCTGGGCCTTTCCATGGCGCTGGATGCGGAGGAGAACATCTGGATCACGGGATCCTTCGAGGGCACGGTGGACTTCGATCCCGGAACAGGCACATCGCCCCTGATCTCTGCCGGGGCATGGGACATCTTCGTCACCAAACGGTCCGCGGACGGCGAGCTGGTCTGGGCCGGCCGCATGGGTGGCGTGGAGAACTTCGACACAGGCTACGACATTACCGTGGACGCCGAGGGCAACGCGATCGTGACCGGTTCCTTCTTCGGCAGCGGCGACTTCGATCCCGGTGCGGGCGTGCACACCCTCACCGCCAGTTCGCTGGGGTCTGACGAGGTGTTCGTGCAGAAGCTCTCCCCGTCCGGCGAGTTCTGGTGGGCGAAGGCGCTGGGCGGTGAAGGCGCCGACCTGGGCTACGGTGTTGGCGTGACCAGTGATGGCCGCGTGCTGTTGACCGGCTTCTTCAGCGGAACGGCCGACATGGATCCCGACCCCACGGCGGTGTTCGAGCTGACCACCGGATCGTCGAACTTCTTCGAAGCCTTTCTGTGTGAGCTCGATCCCGATGGGGCTTTCCTAGGAGCCAGCCAGTTCGCGGGGGCGGGGAGCATTGCCACACAGCCCATCGCCATCGGTCCGGATGATGCCGTGACCATCGCCGGGCATTTCGAAAGCACGGTGGACATGGACCCCGGCGCGGCCGAGGAGCTGGTGACCAGCAGCGGTTTCCGTGATGCCTTCGTGGTGCGGCTGGCCGATCCGGTCGCCGGGCTGCCTGCTGTCGATGAACCAGCCACGCTCCTGCTCTTCCCCAACCCGGCAACGGACCACATCACCGTCGACCTGGATGCGTCGGTCGTCGGCGCCCGGTACGTGGTGCTCGACGAACTGGGTCGAGAGGTGGCACAGGGGAGGGTGGATGGCGTGCGGATGCGCCTTCCTGTGGATGGTCTGACCGCCGGCCAGTATCAGCTCCTAGTGAAGTCCCCTGGTGTTCGGGCCGCCAGCTTCGTGGTGGTGCGCTGAAGCAGCGGAGGGCTTGGAACCAGAGTGGGAATCAGGTGTATCACGTGGGATGAGCAGCTGGGAACGTGCTGCCCAACGCCTACGTGGTCCCGGCGACCGAACTTCGTCCGCTATCCATCGGACCCATGCAGGAGCATCAGCACGAGACCTTCTCCCACCAGGACCTGGCCGGACAGGACCTGCGCGGCCGCCGCTATGAGGACTGTCGCTTTGAGCGCTGCGATCTGTCAAAGGCGGACCTGTCCAAGACCCATCTGCTGCGCTGCACCTTCGTGGACTGCGACCTGTCCATGGTGAAGTTGGTCAGTACATCGTTGCAGGAGCTGGAGTTCCGTGGTTGCCGGCTGCTCGGCCTCGATCTCAGCGTGTGCAAGCCGATGCTCTTCTCCGCGCGCTTCATCGATTGCCGGTTGGACCATGCGCTGCTGACCGGCCCCTCGCTGAAGGGCCTTCGGTTCGAGCGATGCTCCATGAACGGGACCGATCTCACGGGTGCCGACCTGCGCGAGGCGGTGCTCGACCACTGCGATCTGCAGGATGCGGTGTTCCAGCGATGCGACCTGCGCGGTGCGGACCTCAGCACGGCGCGCGGGTTCCGCATCGATCCGGAGGCGAACCGCCTGGAAGGCGCACGTTTCGATGTGCAGGGCGCCCTCTCGCTGCTTGGGAAGTACGGCGTGGTGGTGGAATAGCACCGCAACATGGCATGTCCTGTCGCCGCCGTGTAACTTGCCCCCAAGGTCCCGGCGCACTGGAAGTCGGGCATCGAACCCATGAGCTCTGAGGACCACTTGCGTACGGTCACGGTAACGCGCTATATCACGCCGTTGCGTGAGGGTGGATCGTTGCCCGCCTTGGCGGAAGCGGACGACGGCTTCAAGTACGTGTTGAAGTTCCGGGGCACCGGCCACGGACCGAAAGCGTTGATCTCCGAACTGATCGGCGGCGAGGTGGCGCGTGCCTTGGGCCTGCGGGTTCCGGAGCTGGTGTTCGCGGAACTCGATGAGGCCTTCGGACGCACGGAAGGGGATGAGGAGGTCCAGGACCTGTTGAAGGGTAGCAAGGGGCTTAACCTAGCGCTGCACTTCCTCCCGGGCGCCATCACCTTCGATCCGGCGGTGACCGCAGTGGACCCCGACCTGGCCTCCCGCATCGTGTGGCTGGACGCGTTCCTGACGAACATCGACCGCACGGCGAAGAACACCAACATGCTGATCTGGCAGAAGGAATTGTGGTTGATCGACCACGGGTCCTGCTTGTACTTCCAGCACAGCTGGATCCATTGGGAACAGCATGCCAAGGGTCCGTTCGAGTTGGTCAAGGACCACGTGCTGTTGCCGCAGGCGGCCCGGCTTGCCGAGGTGGATGCGGAGTTCACACAGCGCCTGACGCCGGACGTGTTGCGGCACATCGTGGCGCAGGTGCCCGATGCCTGGTTGCAGTGGGAGGGCGTGGAAGAGACACCCGAGGCGCTGCGCGCTGTTTACCTCGACTTCCTGCTGATGCGCCTGGCGCACTCCGTCGTGTTCACCAACGAAGCACAACATGCACGGCAGGCAATTGTATGAGTATGCCGTGATCCGGGTACTGCCGGTATTGGAGCGTGAGGAGTTCCTGAACGTGGGCGTCATCCTCTTTTCCAAACGGGCCAAGTGCATCCAGGTGCGCATCGCCTTGAACGAGGCCCGGCTTGGCGCATTCACGAACGACATCGACCTGGAGCAGGTCCGCATGAACTTGCGGTCATTCGAACGGATCGCCGCGGGTGACGCGGATGCCGGTCCCATCGCCGCACTGGATGTGGCGGAGCGCTTCCGGTGGCTCACGGCCGTGCGGAGCACCGCGATACAGACCTCGCGTCCACATCCGGGCCTGAGCGAAGACCTGGATAGGACAACGGACCGCTTGTTCCGGGAGTTGGTGCTGTGAAAGCCGGTGCACCCGGCGCCTTTCGACTGGGTCATTGATGAAGCAGCGGGTGCTGGAATGCGCCGGAGCACAAGCTGCTTGTGGCCCGACCGCCATCCCCCAAGGGTGTGTGCATCCGGGTGGTTGAAGACCATGGTTGCGACGTGTTTCCCACCTTCGCTCCAGGCATCCTTGGCTGGCCCCCCTGCACGCCACCTTCAAGCGCCATGCGAACGCGGAGAACGCCGCAACCATGAGTGCGTGCATGAAGGACCGCTTCCCCTTCTTCGGGATCAGAACGCCGGATCGGCGCGAATTGGTGAAGGAGCACATCGCACGGCACGGTCCGCCCACGCTGGATGAACTGCCGGCCATTTCGCGTTCGGTCTTCGCATTACCGCAGCGCGAACTGCACCAGGTGGCGGTGGACCTGCTGATGAAGCATGCGAAGCGATCGGGCCCGGATCACCTACCGTTGCTGGAGTAGCTGATCACCACGAAGAGCTGGTGGGACAGCGTGGATGCCTTGGCCGTGAACGTCGTTGGCGTGATCCAAAAGAAGTATCCGAAGGAGGTCCCGAAGTGGAACAAGCGCTGGATCAACAGCTCCGACCTGTGGTTGAACCGCACCGCGATACTTTTCCAGAACCGTTGGAAGGACGACACCGATCGTGCATGGCTCTTCGCCAATGTCGACCAGCACGCCACGCACACCGACTTCTTCATTCGGAAGGCCATCGGCTGGTCCTTACGGGAATTGGGTGCCACGGACCCGGGCGCGGTGCACGATCTCGTGCATACGCGCATACTGTCGCCGCTGAGCGTACGCGAGGCATTGAAGAACCTGTAGGCTTCGCGCCAATAGCTGCCGGACCGCGCTCTTCCGCGCACCGATCCCGGGGCCCCCTACCTTCGCCGCGTGCAAAACATCGCTGTCTTCTGCGGGGCCAGCACCGGCCACGACCCGGTCTATCTGGAATCTGCGCGCACCGTGGGCCGATCATTGGCCGCGCGGGGCATCGGGGTGGTCTATGGCGGCGGGCATGTGGGCCTGATGGGCGCGGTGGCCGATGCCGCCATGGCCGCCGGCGGAAGCGTGGTGGGTGTGATCCCCACCTTCATGACGCACAAGGAGCTGGCGCACGACCGCATCACCGAGCTGGTGATGGTGCGGGACATGCACGAGCGCAAGATGGTGATGCACCAGCGCAGCCAGGCGGTGATCGCCCTGCCGGGCGGTTTCGGCACCATGGATGAGCTGTTCGAACTGCTCACCTGGCGGCAGCTGGGCCTGCACGCCAAACCCATGGGCCTGCTGAACGTCAACGGTTACTACGATGGATTGCTGGCCCAGATGAAGCACATGGAGCGCGAGGGTTTCCTGCACGACAGCACCCGGGTGATGGCCGCCACCGATGTGGACGTTTTGGTGAACGCCCTGCTGGCGAACATCGTGCGCGTGGGGTAGGAGGGCTCAGTCGTCGTCGCCATCGAACAGCGTATCGGGGTCGAAGGGGATGTCCTCATCGGGATCCTTGTCATGCGGCCCAACGCCCGGCGGGTTGAAGAGCCCCCAGCGGTCGATGATGTAGTTCTCCTTGTCGAAGCCGGCCACCCAGTCGATGAACAGCAGCCGGAACTCCTCCATCTCGGCGCGCAGCAGATCGAAGTACTGCGGTTCGTTGAAACCGAACATCTCCAGACCGCGCAGGCCCAAGATCAGGTCGCGGGCGGCCTTGCGGATGATCACCGCGTTCTCCATGCGCAGGTCGTAGAGGTCGCCGCCTTCCGCACCGGCGATCTTCACGGGGATGAGCATGGCATCGGCCTCCATGGTCTGCATCTGGTGCTGGAGCATTTCGTCGGCTTCGGGCGCGGCATCCAGGATCCGGCTCACCAGCTCATGGATCTCCATCGCCTTCCGGTAGACGGGTAGTTGCTCGTGGGGGCGGAGTTCGCGGGGCATGTGGCGGATGTTGTACCGAAGTTCGTGAACAGGCCCGATCCACCAAACCGTTCGGGTCCATGGCGTGTGGACCGCTTTCGTCGTGATCATTCACGCCGGTCGTTGGATACTGCTCACATTTGACCACTATCGCACCTCCCATGGCCTCACTTCATCCCTGGCTCACCCCGTTGCGCACGGCCTTCGAGCACCATGCGGATCCGGCGAACGCCGCACCCATGGAGGCCTACATGAAGGGCGTGGCGCCCTTCTTCGGCATCAAGACACCGCTGCGGCGTGCCCTGGTGAAGGAGCACATCGCCCTGCATGGACCGGCGCCCCTCGATGAACTGCCGCAGATCGCCCGGTCGGCCTTCGCCTGCCGGGAGCGCGAATTGCATCAGGTGGCCGTGGACCTGTTGATGGCCCATGCCCGCAAGCTCGGCCCGGAGCACCTGCCCCTGCTGGAGGAGCTGATCACCACCAAGAGCTGGTGGGATACGGTGGATGCGCTCGCGGTACATGTGGTGGGTGTTATCCTGAAGCGGTACCCGAAGGAGGTCGCGCGATGGAACAAGCGGTGGATCACCAGCAAGGACCTGTGGCTGAATCGCACCGCTATCCTCTTCCAGAACCGGTGGAAGGCGGATACGGACCAGCAGCTGCTCTTCGCCAACATCGAGCGGCATGCCGCACACTACGACTTCTTCATCCGGAAGGCCATCGGTTGGTCGTTGCGTGAGCTGGCCGCCACGGACCCGGATGCCGTGCGCCGCTTCGTGCGCAACCATGCACTGGCTCCGCTCAGTGTGCGCGAGGCGCTGAAACACCTGTAAGTACCCAGAGTGGCCGCTAGCGCGTCCCGTTGATCTGAAGCCAGAGCCGCTCCAGTCCGGTGGCAAGGGGAACGGTCGTGCGGAAACCGAGCACGTCCATGGCTTTCTGCGGGTCCAGCACATTGGCCGGGATGGCCGCCGGTGCCGTGCCCCGCACTTCGGTGGCGATGGGGTGGCCCACCACGCGCTCCAGCAGTTGCAACAGCTCGCCGAGGGAAGTGCCGATGCCGGTGCCGACGTTGAGCACCGCGTGGTCCACAGGACGATCTACCGCAGCGAGGATTGCGGTGGTCATGTCGTCCACATGCAGAAGGTCGCGCGTCACCGCAAGGTCGTTCCACACCTCGATGGGTCTGTTCGCCGCGATGCGCGCCATCCAATGTTCCACCACACCCTGTGGGCGCTGGCGGGGCACCGGGTCGCCATAGACGTTGCCTGGACGCAGGATCACGTGCTCGAAGCCGTGCTGCTTCGCGGCAAGGCCCAGGTACGACTCGAAGAGCAGCTTGGAGATGCCGTAGGCCGAAATGGGCCGCGTGAGCGCATCCTCCGGGATCGGCAGCCGATCGGTGGGGCCATAGACGGTGCCACCGGAAGAGAGGAAGACCACGCGTCGAACCCCCGCGGCGCGCACGGCCTCGAGCAGACGCAGACCGCCTTCCACGTTGGTGCGCTGGTCGGCCTGCGGGTCCTGTTCGGCGGTGGCGGGTACGGTGGACCAGCCGAGATGCAGCAGGGTGTCCACACCGTTCAATGCTTCCTGGTGTACCCGACCGCGATCTTCATAGAGCGGTGCCGTCCGCACCAGGTCCTTCGGGAAGGACCACATGGCCGATGGCTGGTCCCCGCTATGCAGGGCCCTGATCGTCGTGGTCGCAATGCCGGATCCTGCGCGCTCCATGAGGCGCTGCATCAGGTTCCGCCCGATGAAGCCGGATGCGCCGGTGATCGCGATCTCCATGCGGACCGAAAGTTGGGTAATGTCAGCTTACCGGCCTGCAGGAGGCGGTCACCGCTGGCACCCGTCAGCGTCCTTTCTTGGGAAAGCGCGGTTTGGGCTCGTAGTAGCCCTCCTTTTTCTGGAAGCCGCCGCGATACTCACGGCCACGGTACCCGCCACCGCCTTGCGGACGGGCACCTCGGTCTCCGCGATCACCACCGCCGCCTTTGTAGCCGCCACCGCCACGGTAGGGAGCGCCTGAGCGTTCGCTACCGCCGCCCTTGTATCCGGCACCGCTCGGCCGTGGAGCGCCCTTGCCGGCACCACCGGCCTCGTCAACGCGCACGCTGCGACCCTTGTAGTTGGCGTTGTGGAACGCGTTGCGCACCTGCTCGAAGTGGTCCGGCTCAATGTCGATGAAGGAATACACGTCCTTGATCAGCATGCGGCCGATCAATTCACCACTGATGCCGGACATGCCGCAGATGTAGCCGAGCATCTTACCCTTGTCGAAACCATCGGCGGTGCCGAGGTTGATGAACATCTGGCGGCCGGTGCTGAAGCGCTCCAACGAGGAAGGGCGTTCGGCGCGGGCGCTGTGGTCCTTGCGGCTCATGTCCACGTTCAGGTCGAACGCGGTGCGGTGTTGCTCGATGATGCGGTTGAAGGCGAGGCTCATGAACCGGTCGATGAGCTCCTCCTTTTCAAAGCTCTGCAGTTCCGCCCGTGCCTCTGAGAGCAGTTCGGCCAGCCCTTCATGGTCCACTTCCACGTTCTTCAAACGCTTCATGTAGGCCACCACCTGTTGTTTGCCGATCTCGGCACCGCCGGGTACGCGCACATAGGAGAAGTGGGTCTTCAGCGAACGTTCCAGCTGGCGGATCTTGTTCACGTCGCGCACGCCGATGATGCTGAGCGAGATCCCCGCACGACCGGCCCGGCCCGTGCGTCCGCTGCGGTGCGTGTAGTTCTCGGCCTCGCCGGGCAGGTCGAAGTGGAACACGTGGGTCACGTCCTTCACATCGATGCCGCGTGCGGCCACATCCGTGGCGATCAGCAGGCGGATGCTGCGGGCACGGTAGCGGCCCATCACGTGGTCGCGCTGTGCCTGCGAAAGGTCGCCGTGGATGGCATCCGCGTTGTAGCCGTCCTTCACCAGTGCGGTGGCCAGGTCCTGGGTCTCGTGCTTGGTGCGGCAGAACACGATGCCGAACAGCTCGGGGTCGGCATCGATGAAGCGCTTCAGGGCAGCGAAGCGGTCCTTGCTCTGCACCACACAGTATTGGTGCTGAATGGCGGCGGCAGCACTGTTCGCGGGACCCACGCTCACCTCCTCGAACTCGCGCATGTAACGCTTGGCAATGCGGCGCACCTCGCTGCTCATGGTGGCGCTGAAGAGCCAGGTCTTCTTGTCCTCGGGCGTTTTCTCCAGGATCTCGGTAAGGTCCTCCTGGAAGCCCATGTTCAGCATCTCATCGGCCTCGTCGAGCACCACCACGTCCACGCTGCTCAGGTCCACGGCATCGCGGCCGATCAGGTCGAGCAGTCGGCCGGGGGTGGCCACGATCACCTGTGCACCGCGCTGGATCTCGCGGATCTGGTCGCGGATGCTGGCACCACCGTACACGGCCACGATGCGGGTGCCCTTCAGGTTGGAGGAGAACCGTTCGAGGTCCTTGGAGATCTGTACGCAGAGCTCGCGCGTGGGAGCCAGCACCAGGCATTGGATGGAACGGTCCTGCGGGTCGAGGAACTCCAGCATCGGCAGGCCGAACGCTGCGGTCTTGCCGGTGCCTGTCTGTGCAAGTGCCACCACGTCCTTTTCGGTCTTCAGCAGCAGGGGGATGGCCTGTTCCTGAACGGGGGTGGGGGTGGTGAAACCGATCTCGTGAAGGGAACGGAGGATCTCCGCGCGGAGACCGAGCGCGTCGAAGGAGGACATCTCAGTAGGCAAAAGGGAGGGGCAAAAGCGCTGAATATGCGCTGAATGGCCGCGAAGGTACGGCGATCCGCCGTGGGGCGGGTGTTCGGCTATCTTTGGCCGCCTGCCATGACCGCGATCGAAGCCAGTTTTTCCGGCACGTTCCGCACCATCCTGGTGCTCGTCATCATCTGGTGGTTCCTACGCATGCTGCTCCGGCGGCAGGCCGCGCGTGGTCCGCAGCGCCCGCAGCAGCAGGCCACCACGGACCGCCGCCGTCCGGGGGAGGTGCGCATCGAACCCTCGTCCCTGGGTGGTCGCACACGGCCCGATGACGCTTCCCGATCGAACATCATCGATGCCGATTTCGAGGAGGTGAAATGACCTCCCCGCCACCCCGATCCATCCTCCACCGCCACCCATGAAAGCGATCCCTTGGAAGAACCTGGTGCCCGTACTGGTCGCACTGGGCCTGTTCTACGCGTTGAGCCTGGTCTACTTCAGCCCGGTGCTCGACGGCAAGCAGCTGGTGCAGGGCGACCTGCGCAACTGGCAGGGCATGGCCCAGGAGGTGCTGGAGCACCGCACCGCGTTCGATGAGGACCCGCTGTGGACGGGCAGCATGTTCAGCGGCATGCCAGCCTACCAGATCGCCGTTTCCTGGCCGAAGAACCTGCTGCGCTTCGCCGATGAGGTCTTCCACGGGTTCCTGCCCCGGCCGGCCAGTTTCCTCTTCCTCTACCTGCTGGGCATGTACATCCTGATGCGCTGCCTGCGCATCGACCCGTGGCTGTCCATCGTCGGGGCCGTGGCGTTCGGGTTCTCGTCCTACTTCTTCGTGATCCTGGAGGCGGGCCACAACAGCAAGGCCAACGCCATCGGCTACATGCCCATGGTGCTCGGGGCCACGTGGCTGTTGTTCCGCGGGAACAAGCTCCTGGGCGCGGCCCTGCTGGCCTTGTTCATGGGCCTGGAGATCGCCATGAACCACGTGCAGATCACCTACTACCTGGCCATCGTGCTCGGCCTCTTCGCGCTCGCCGAGGTGGTGCGCTTCGTGCGGGAAGGTCAGGTGAAGGACCTGGTGTTGCGCGCGGGTCACGGTCTGATGGCGGTGGTGCTGGCCCTGGGCTGCAACATCGGCATGCTGTGGACCACCTGGGAGTATGGGCAGTACACCACCCGCGGGCCCAGCGAGCTCACCATCACGGCGGATGGCACGCCGGCCTCCGAGATCCGCACCAGCGGCCTGGACCGGGACTACGTGACGCAGTGGAGCTATGGCAAGCAGGAGTCCTTCACGCTGTTGGTACCCAACGCCAAGGGCGGTGCCTCCGGGTCCATCATCCGCTCGCAGGAGGACCTCAACCGGGTCAGCGATCCCGGCTTCCGTCGTGCGTTGATGCAGGAGTATCAGGCCGGTGGCTATGTGAACAGCTACTGGGGCGATCAGTCCTTCACGTCCGGCCCGGTCTACATCGGTGCCATCGTGGCCCTGCTGTTGCTGCTGGCCCTGGCCCAGGCGGAAGGTGCGGCGCGTTGGTGGGTGCTTGGTGCGCTGCCGCTGGTGGGTGTCCTGCTGGTCGTGCAGCAGCCCATGTTGGCCGGCCTGCTGGTGATCGCCTACATCCTGGCCGGGCTTGTGGTGTGGCGCGATACGCTGGCCTATGCCTTGTTCAGCTCACTGTTCCTTACCCTGCTGCTGAGCTGGGGGCGCCACTACATGCCGCTCACGGACTTCTTCCTCGATGTGGTACCCGGCTACAGCAAGTTCCGCGCGGTCACGATCATCCTGGTCATCGTGGAGCTGGCGGCTCCCGTGCTGGGCATGCTCTACCTCGACCGCCTGATCCGCGCGGGCGGCTGGGACAAGGCCACCGAGCGGCGCTTCCTGGTCCCGGCCGGGGTGCTGGGGCTCTTGCTGCTGGTCTTCGCGGTCTCGCCGGCCACCTTCACCGATCTGCTGAGCGATGCCGAGCGCGAGAACTTCAACGCCCGGATCGATGGCGGCATCGCCTCCGAGGCGGAGGTGTCCGCGTTCCTGGAGAACATCAAGTCGTACCGGGCCGACGTGGCCTCGACCGATGCGTGGCGCAGCTTCGGCTTCGTGCTGGCCGGTGGCCTGCTGCTCTTCCTCTTCGGCCGCGGCAAGCTTTCGCGCAACGTACTGCTGCCTGCGTTGGGCCTGCTCGTGCTGGTGGACCTGTGGGGCGTGGACAAGCGCTACGTGAACAACGAGAAGGACCGGGGCCGCTACCTCGCTTGGGAGGATGCCCGCGCCATCAACCTGCCGTTCAAGCCCACGGCCGCCGACATGGCCATCCTGGAGGCGGAATGGAACCCCGGTGCGGAGGCCGATCTCAAGAACACCCTGCAACGGATGCGCGATCTGCGCGCGGATGCGCCGGTCCGTGAACGCATGGTGGGCAAGGACGAGGAGCTCATCGCCCGCTTCGGCAGCCTGCGCCGCAACAGCGACTACCGCGTGCTCACCCTGGCCAATCCCTTCAACGACTCGCGGGTGAGCTACTTCCACAAGAGCGTGGGCGGTTACCACGGGGCCAAGCTCAAGCGCTACCAGGACCTGATCGAGTTCCAGCTTGCGCCCGCCATCCAGCGCGTGGCAGGGCTGCTGCGCTCCGGCACCACCCAGCAGGCGGTGGACAGCCTCCTGGCCCGCGAAGGCGTGCTGAACATGCTCAACACGCGCTACCTCATCTACAGCGATGAGCGTGCACCGATCCGCAACACCAATGCCTTGGGCAGTGGCTGGTTCGTGGATGAGCTGCGTTGGGTGAAGAACGCCGATGAGGAGATCACGACCCTCGGTACCATCGACCCGGCGCGCACGGCCCTGGTGGACCAGCGCTTCAAGGACGTGCTGGGAGAGGTGAGCGTGGCGCCTGATCCCTCCGCCAGCGTGACCCTGGACAGCTACCGCGCGAACGAGCTGAGCTACACCGTGCGCTCGCAGGCGGGTGGCCTGGTGGTGTTCAGCGCCATCTGGTACGGACCGGACTGGGTCGCGACCATCGATGGCAAGGAGGTCCCCCATGTGCGCACCGACTATGTGCTGCGCGGCCTCGTGGTCCCGGGCGGTGAGCACAAGGTGGTGTTCAAGGTGAAGGGACGCGCCTTCGAGGCCTCGCAGAACATCGCCCTGGCCTCGAGCCTCCTGGTGTTGTTGCTCGTGCTCGGTGTGGTCGGCAGGTCGCTGCGGTCCGCAGAGGCATGAAGCGTGTCCTGGTCATCACCTACTACTGGCCACCCAATGGAGGGGCCGGCGTGTACCGCTGGCTCAAGTTCAGCAAGTACCTGCCCGGCCATGGCTGGACGCCGGTGATCTACACGCCGGCGAACCCCGAGCGGGTGGCCGATGATCCGGCGCTGCTCCGCGATGTGCCGCCTGGGCTGGAGGTCATCCATCGCCCGATCACGGAACCGTTCAGCCTCTACAAGCGCTTCACAGGCAAGGCGCAGGATGAACGCGTGCAGACCGCTTTCCTGCGCGAACAGAGTGGCGGCGGCTGGAAGGAGGACCTGGCCCTTTGGGTGCGCAGCAATTTCTTCATTCCCGATGCGCGGGTGTGGTGGGTGCGGCCCAGCATCGCCTTCCTGAAGGACCATTTGCGCAAGCATCCGGTGGATGCCGTGATCACCACCGGGCCACCGCACAGTATGCACCTCATCGGGCAGGGCTTGAAGCGCGCGTTGGGTGTGACCTGGATCGCCGACTTCCGCGATCCCTGGACCGACATCGACTTCTACCAGCAATTGAAGTTGACCCGCTGGGCCGACGCGCGGCACCATCGCCTGGAGCGCAGTGTGCTGCAGGAGGCCGATCGCGTCGTGACCGTGAGCTGGCGCTGGGCCGACGACCTGGCCCGCATCGGTGGGCGCCCGGTGGAGGTGGTCACCAACGGCTACGATGTGGAGGACCTGCCTTCGCCGCCTGTTCCGGTGGATGAGCGCTACAGCCTGGTGCACATCGGGTCCATGAGCGCCACACGCGATTGCCCCGGTCTGTGGCGTGTGCTGGCCGAGCGCTGCCGTCAGGATGCGGCCTTCCGGGAGCGGTTCGTGCTGCGCTTCGTGGGACCGGTGGACAGCAGCATCATGGACAGCATCACCGCAGCCGGGCTGGCCGGTCATGTGGAACGACTGGGCCGCGTGGACCACCCCACGGCCATGCGCGAGATGCAGCGCGCACGGGTGCTGCTGCTGCCGATCAACGACACCCCGAACAGCGCGGGGATCCTGCCGGGGAAGCTGTACGAGTACCTGTCGGTGGGCCGTCCCATCCTGGCCATCGGGCCGGCCGGTGGCGATGTGGCCCGCGTGGTCACGGCGCCACACCTGCGTGTGGACCGCGAGCCTGCATCAGCGCATGTCGATGCCCTTTGCGCGCTCTTTGCGGGTGATGGGGCCTTCGACATGCCCGACCGCGAGCGCTTCGACCGCCGGCGCCTGGCCGGGGCCTACGCCGATCTGCTGAACGGCGCCACGGGCCGGAAGTGAGCGGGGCGGGGGCGCCCTACTTTCGCAACGCCCCGTGCATGGGGACACCGCATGGGCATCATCGCCAGACAGGCCACCATCAACACGCTGCTCGCCTACGCGGGCATCGGCCTGGGCTTCGTGAACGTGGTGCTGCTCTATCCCCAGGTGCTGCGCGCCGATGAGTTCGGCCTCACGCGGTTGGTGGTCTCCATCGCCACGATCGCTGCGCAGCTGGCGCAGCTCGGGGCCGAGAACACCGTGATCCGCTACTTCCCCTACTTCCGCGATGCCGAGCGGAAGCACCGGGGGCTGCTGTCCATGTTGCTCCTCTTCGGCACGGTGACCGGTCTCTTCGCGGTGACCGTACTGGGCGCCTTCCATGGCCTGCTGTCCGAGGTGTTCGCGGACCGCAATGCGCTCTACAGCTCCTACGGCCTGATCTTGCTTCCCCTGGTGCTCGCCGAGGTGTTCTTCATCCTGCTGCGGAGCTACAGCCGCTCCTTGCGGCGTACCGTGCAGCCCACCTTCCTGCGCGAGTTCATGCTGCGGGTGATGCAGACCGTGCTCATCGCGGTGCAGGCGCTGCATCCCATGCCCTTCGGGCTGTTCATGAGCCTGTACGCCGGGGCCTTCCTGGTGTGCACCCTGCTCCTGGTGGCCGACCTCCATCGCGCTGGTCATTTCCAGATCGGCTGGAAGGAACGCTGGCTACCGGGCCGGCTGCGTCGCAGCATCGTGCGCTACAGCGGCTTCACCTTCTCGGCAAGCCTGGCGGGCATTGTACTGGGCAACATGGACCAGCTGATGATCGGCGCGCTGCTGGGCGATGGCCTCCGGTATGTGGCCCACTATGCCGTGGCCTTCTACTTCGGTTCGGTGATCGCGGCGCCGGGACGTGCCCTGCAGCAGGCCGCCGTGCCACTGCTCGCCGATGCGTGGAAGCGCCGGGACATGCCCACCATCGATAGCCTGTACAGACGGTCGTCCCTGGTCCAATTGCTGGTGAGCGGCTACCTCTTCCTGCTGATGTGGTCCTGCACGTCGGACCTCTTCGAACTGCTGCCCGCGGAGTATGCCGCTGCCGCTCCGGTCGCCACGATCATTGGACTGGCCTACCTGCTCACCAGCGCGATCGGGCTTAGCACGGGCATCATCAGCATGTCCCGTTCCTACCTCCTCGACGCGTGGAGCAGCTGGTCCATGCTGATCATCAACGCCGTCGCGAACTACTTCCTGATCCGGTCCATGGGCATTGTCGGAGCCGCGTGGGCCACCTTGCTGTCCCTGGTCTCGGTGGGCATCTTCCGGACCTGGTTCCTGCATCACCGGTACGGGCTGTGGCCCTTTGACCGCCGCACGTTGCTCGCCCTGGTGGTCCTCTTCGCCATCGCGTTCATCGTGCCGTGGATCGCCCTCACGGGTCATCCGGTATGGGACATCCTGCTGCGTTCGGCCATTATCACGGCCTTGTTGTGGCCTGCGGTGCATTGGCTGGGATTGGTGCCGGAACTCGTTGAGTTCACGCGGAGCGTTCGACGGAGGCTGAGTGCTCCCTCCTAGGAAGCGATCGCCCGGATGGCGAAGCTCAGGTGTCGGTCAGTTTCGTGCGTAAGCAGGATCAGTTCCCAATCGTGCTTCACACAGAATTCGTGGACCGCCTCCACCACGCCGTAACGTACGCCACCATCCCAATTGCCGGTCACATAGTCATGACCTGCGATGATGCCCCCGGCTTTCACTTTTGAGCGCGCGATCTCCAGTTCGGCGGCTGTCACGAGATAACCGTGGTCGGTGTCGATGTAGAC
>CAUJFM010000105.1 GCA_963169595.1 Bacteroidota bacterium
CCCGTGCGGGAGGAGCAGGCCTTTCCGGAGCCTGTGCCCGACCTGCTCGTGAACATGCAGGCCTCGTGGGAGCTGGACATCTGGAAGAAGTTGCGCAATGCCCGCAAGGCCGCGATGCTGCGCTACCTCGGTACCGTGGAAGGCCGGAACTTCATGGTGACGCACCTCGTGGCCGAGATCGCCAACAGCTACTTCGAGCTGATGGCCTTGGACAACCAGCTGGACATCCTTCGGGCGAACATCGCGATCCAGCAGGATGCACTGGAGGTCGTGAAGCTGTATAAGCAGGCCGCCAAGGTCACCGAGCTGGCCGTGCGCCGCTTCGAGGCCGAGGTGCTGAAGAACCAGAGCGACCTGTTCGACATCCAGCAGCGCATCACGGAGACGGAGAACCGCATCAACTTCCTGGTGGGCCGCTATCCACAGCCGATCAAGCGCAATTCAGCCGGTTTCCAGTCCCTCTTTCCGGACGGTATCGCCGCGGGTGTCCCCGGGCAGTTGCTCGCCCATCGCCCGGATATCCGGCAGGCTGAGCTTGAACTGGAGGCAGCCCGGCTGGATGTGAGGGCGGCCAAGGCGAACTTCTATCCCTCTCTGCGGCTCACGGCAGGGGTGGGACTGAACGCCTTCAACGGGGCCTATCTGCTGGAAACGCCGGCCTCACTGCTGTACAATGCGGCTGGTGACCTGGTGGCGCCGCTGGTCAACCGGAATGCGATCAAGGCGGCTTACGCCAGCGCCAGTGCACGCCAGTTGCAGGCGGTGTACGAGTATGAGCGGACGCTGCTGAAGGCCTATGTGGAGGTGGTGAACGAGCTGTCGCGTATCAACAACCTGCGGAACAGCTACGAGCTGCGTGCGCAACAGGTGGCTGCGCTCAATGCGTCCATCACGATCTCGTCCAACCTGTTCCGTTCCGCGCGTGCGGATTACATGGAGGTGCTGCTCACACAGCGCGATGCACTGGAGTCGAAGTTCGAGCTGGTGGAGACCCAGAAACAGCGCCTCAATGCCATGGTGAACGTGTACCAGGCCTTGGGCGGGGGCTGGCGTTGAAACCGGTCTTGACCGATCGCGACAGCAACCAATGACCGGGTGAAGTGTCGCGACCTAGGTCCCGCAGAACGTGCGGTAGCCCATGTCCCCCTCGGGTGGAGGTAGGCGGTAGGTGTGAGGTACTGCGGCATCGGTGTATGGACGCCGCAATACGGCAAGGAATGCCTGCAAGGGTGCGAGGTCGTTCTGCACCGTGGCGGCATCCAGCACCTGCTCCACCACGTGGTTGCGCGGGATCACCACCGGGTTCGTGCGCTGCATCAGGCGGCGTGCGGCCTGCGGGCCATGGGTTGTGGTGTTGATCCGTTCCCTCCAGCGCGCGTGCCAGCGGCTGAGCTGCTCATCATTGAACGGTCCGGTACCGGAGTAGTCCTCCTGTTGCAGCGCCGCGAAGGTGTTCGTGTGGTCCGCTCCAGTGGCCTGCATGCCGTTGTAGAGTTCCTGCACGAGGGCCGCATCACCGGCCTGGGGTTCGGCGATGCCGATCTTGGCGCAGGCCACGCGCAGGTGCGCCGCGCGGAACAACGGGGGGAACTCGTCCAGCACCGCTTGGGCCAGCGCAACGGCCTGGTCCTCGTTGTCGTGGATCAGGGGCAGCAGGGTGCCGGCCAGCACGGACAGGTTCCAATGGGCGATGGCCGGCTGGTTGCCGAAGGCATAGCGACCGCCGGTGTCGATGGAGCTGAACACAGTGGCCGGGTCGTAGCCGTTCATGAAGGCGCAGGGACCATAGTCGAAGGTCTCGCAGGCCAGCCCCATGTTGTCCGTGTTCATCACTCCGTGGATGAAGCCCACGCGCATCCAGTGCACGACCAGCGCGATCTGCCCGCGCATCATGCTCCGCAACAACTCCAGAGCGGGATTCTCCGCGTCGGCCGCTTCGGGGTGGTGGCGTTGGATGGTGTGCTCCATCAGCGCGCGCAGCTCGTCCACGCGAAGGAAGTGGCGCGCATACTCGAAGGTGCCCACGCGGATGTGGCTGGCTGCGACCCGGGTGAGCACGGCGCCCTGCTCCGGCCGCTCACGCATCACCGGCTGCCCGGTCCGCACCACGGCCAGGCTGCGGCTGGTGGGGATGCCCAGGTGGTGCATCGCTTCGCTCATCAGGTACTCGCGCAGCATGGCGCGCAGCGTGGCACGGCCATCGCCCCGGCGTGAGTAGGGTGTGGTGCCCGAGCCCTTCAGCTGGATGTCATAGCGCTTCCCATCCGGCGTGAGTTGTTCCCCCAGCAGCACCGCGCGGCCATCCCCAAGCATGGTGAAGTGCCCGAATTGGTGCCCGGCATAGGCCTGCGCGATGGGTTCGGACCCCGCGGGAAGTGCATTGCCGGCCAGCACCTGTGCGATCGCTGCCGGGTCGATGCCTTCGGTGCGCAGGCCCAGTTGTTCCGCCAGCTCGGTGTTGAAGAGCACCAGCCCCGGCGCCTTCACCGGTGTGGGCCCCACGCGACTGAACAGCCCTTCGGGAAGCCGCGCGTAGCTGTTGTCGAAACGCCAGCCGAG